>CADCUY010000399.1 GCA_902806005.1 uncultured Quadrisphaera sp.
CTCGCCGGGGGCCGGGACACCGGCCCGGGGCCCGGCCAGCGCCCCGCCCGCGCTGCTCCGGCTGCCCGGCGGCACCACGGCGGCGGTCGCCCTGGCGCCGGTCGCCGAGGACGGCGCGCTCGCGGTGCCGGACGACGTCACCGAGCTCGGCTGGTGGGTCGGCAGCGCGCCGATGGGCGCAGCGGCGGGCACCACGCTGGTCGCCGGCCACGTCGACTCCGCGGAGCAGGGCCTGGGGGTCTTCGCCGGGCTGCGGGACCTCGCGGCCGGCGACGCGCTCACCGTGGTCGACGGGCTCGGCACCGAGCACGCCTTCGTGGTCTCGCACCTCGAGGAGACGCGCAAGGCCGAGCTCCCCGACGGGCTGTTCGCCACCACCGGACCCCGCCTGCTCGCGCTGGTCACCTGCGCGGGGCCGTTCGACCGGCGCACGCGCAGCTACCGCGACAACCTCGTCGTCTGGGCCGAGCCCGCCTGAGCCGGCCGGCGGGGACCGCGCGCTACAGGCCGGCCACCGTCAGCACGACCAGGCTGACGTTGAGCACCACGACCACGACGACGGCGACCCGCGCCGCCCACCGCAGCGGCGCGCCGTTGACGTCGTCGCCCATCAGCGACCGGTCGCCGGTCAGGCGCAGCAGCGGCACCAGGGCGAAGGCGATGCCGAAGCTCAGGACCACCTGGCTGATGACCAGGGCCCGGGTGGGGTCGATGCCGAGGGCGAGGACGGCGAGGGCGGGCACCAGCGTGACCGCCCGGCGGGTCAGCAGCGGGATCCGCACCTTGAGCAGCCCCTGCATGATCGCGGCCCCGGCGTAGGCGCCGACCGAGGTGGAGGCCAGGCCCGAGGCCAGCAGCGCGAGGGCGAACATCAGCGCGACCGCCGGCCCCAGCGCGTCGCCGACGGCCGCGTGCGCGCCCTCGAGGGTGTCGGTGCCGGCCACCCCCTGCAGGGCGGAGGCCGCGAGCAGGAGCATCGAGATGTTCAGGGCGCCGGCGAGGGCCAGGGCCAGGAGCACGTCGTAGCGGGTGGCCCGCAGCACCGCCCGCCGGTCGGCGCCGGCCTCGACGTGCCCGTGGTGGTCGCGGGCGAGCGCGGAGTGCAGGTAGATCGCGTGCGGCATCACCGTGGCCCCGAGCATGCTGGCGGCCAGCAGCACGGCGTCGGCGTCCTCGAAGCGGGGCACCAGGCCGGCCAGCGCCTGGCCGGGGTCGGGCGGGCTGACCACGGTGCCGGTGAGGAACCCCGCGGCGATGATGGCGAGGAAGCCGATGATCACCGCCTCGAAGCGGCGCTGGCGGCCCTGGGTCTGCAGCAGCAGGAGCACCAGCGAGACGGCGCCGGTGATCAGCCCGCCGACCAGCAGCGGGGTGCCGAAGAGCAGGTACAGCGCCACGGCGCCGCCGATCACCTCGGCGATGTCGGTGGCGGCGGCGACCGCCTCGGCCTGGGCCCAGTAGGCCAGGCGGGCCCGGCGGCCCAGCCGCTCGCCGAGCACCTCGGGCATGGTGCGGCCGGTGACCACGCCGAGCTTGGCGGAGAGGTACTGCACGAGCACCGCCATGACGTTGGCGACCACGAGCACCCACAGCAGCCCGTAGCCGTAGCGGGCGCCGGCGGTGAGGTTGGCCGCGACGTTGCCCGGGTCGACGTAGGCGATGGCCGCGACGAACGCGGGGCCGAGCATGAGCCACAGGGGCCGGGTCGCGGGTCGGCGCGCGGGCGCGGTGCGCAGCATGTTCCGACCGTACCGACTCCAGAGTTCGTACGCACGAACTCTGGAGCGCGCGTCCTCCGGCGGGCGCTCAGGAGCCCCGGTGCCGCCTGGAGGGTCCAGGACGGCACCGGGGCTCCCGGGTGGCCGTGACGGGGTCAGCCCCGAGGACGGGTCACGGGTACTGCACGAGGTACTGCGGCTTCCCGGTGTTGGTGTTGTCGGCCCGGGTGCCCACGCCGTTGACCACGTGGTCGATGGCCCCGGCGCTGAGGTTCACGGTCATGATGTGCCGCAGCTTCACCCCCGGGGTCTGCGGCACCTCGAAGCCGTTCTCGGTGACGATCGACGGGTTGTTCTGGTTGAACACGTACACCCCGCCGCCGTGCAGGGTGTGGGTGGTCACGTCGTCGCCGACCTTGTACCCGGCCCAGCCCTCGACGTCGCCGTTCATCCAGTCGGCCTGCGTCGGCGGGTCGTAGGGCAGCTCGTTCTGGTAGAGCACCGTGGTGCCGCGCTCGCCGTTCCAGATGGTGTTGTACTCCTGGAAGTGCTCGACGAACAGGCCGGTCGCGGTGACGTCGTCGCCGTTGATGACCGCCCCGTTGCGCGCGGTGTTGGTGCGCCACCGGTCGGTGTCGCCGTTGAACCCCTCGGTGAAGCCCTCGAGGCCGTGGTCGGCGCGCCACACCCAGGTGTGGTCGATGAGGACGTCGTCGCTGTTGACCTCCAGCGCGGTGCCGACGCGGCCGACGTGCGGCCCGCCGACCCGGAAGTACACGTCCGAGAGCGTCGTCGGGTTCGCCGGGTCGGAGGTGCCGCCGTTCCCGTTCGGCTTGCCCACCTGGAGCAGCTGCGGCGACTCCTGCTCGCCGGCGTCGATGGTGACTCCGGCGACCACCACGCCCGGCACGTCGGCGACGGTCATCGGCACCGCGCCGCCGACCGAGGTGAGGGTGGCGTGGCCCAGGCCGAGGACCACCGTGTCGGCGCGCTTGACGGCGATGCTGCGCCCGACGTCGTACATGCCGGGGGTGAGCAGCAGGTGCCGGCCCCTGGCGAGCGCGTTGTTGATCTGCTGCACCGAGCTGGCCGGGGTGGCGACGAAGAACTCCGAGAGCGGCAGGGTGCGCCCGGCGGTCTCGCCGGCGCCCCAGCTGGTGCCGCGGGTCTGCGTGCGGGCGTCGGGCACGCGCACCTGGTAGGCGCCGGCGGCGTCGAGGAACAGGTACGGCTTCTCGCGGCTGACCGGCGTGGTCTCCAGGGTGGTGTACGGCGGGGTGGGGAAGCCCTCCTCGCTGGGGGCGCCCTCGACGCCGGAGAACACCTGGTTCCACACGCCGTTCGACCACTTCTTGATCGTGGAGTTGCGGGTCAGCCACTGCTGCTGCGAGCCGTTGACGATCTCACCGGCGCGGGAGTCGGCGATGAAGCCGCCGCTGGCGAACTGCGGCCCGGCGGTGCAGTAGTCCATCAGCGACAGGTTGCCGCCGGTGACGTCGATCCGGCGCAGCGAGACCGCCTGGGAGACGGCCCAGAAGTTGGCCGAGCGGCGGCAGCCGTCCTGCCCGGCGCCGTTGACGTCGATGGTGAGGTTGGAGAGCGTGCGCCAGAAGTTCACCAGGGCCAGGCAGTTGGAGGTGCCGCCGCCCTCGAGGCAGCGGTTGTAGACCTCGACCTTGCCGTTGATCGTCACGTCGGACGGCGAGGCGCCGAGGCCGGTGATCTCGGTGTAGTAGCCCACCTTGATCTGCAGCGGGTTCTCGTCGGTGCCGTAGACCCCGGGCTTGAACAGGTACGCGTAGCGCTCGCTGCCCATCTCGTTGTCGACCTGCTTCGCGTGCGTCGCGTCGAGCACCGCCTGGATCTCGTCGACCGGCATGCTCGGGTCGAAGACCGTGACGTTGGCGCCCAGCTCGGCGTCCGCGGCGGGCGCCGCGGGGGCGGCCGGGGCCGCCGTCGCGCTGGCGGCGCCGGAGACGGCCGTGGTCAGCGCGAGGCCGACCGCGAGCGCGCGGCCGAACCGCCGGCGGTGCCTGCTGCGGGGTCCGCCGTCCGCGGCGGTCGGTGGTGCTAGGGACATCCTCGTCCTCCTCCTCGGTGGAACGGTGCCGGCGGCGAGCGCCCCCGGGTCGTGCGGTGGTGCGGCTCGTGCGGTGGTGCGGTTCAGGTGGCGCTGACGGTGAGCTCGGCGTCGACGACGACGACCGAGCGCCCCACGTGCAGGCGGAACTCCCCCGGCTCCGTGGCCCAGGCCCCCTGCTCGGCCGACCAGTGCTCGAGGGCGCGGCGGGGCACCTCGACCTCGACGTCGACCTCCTCGCCGGCGCCCGCCTCGACGCGGGCGAAGCCCGCGAGCCAGCGCACGGGGCGATCGAGGGCGCTGTCGGGGCGCGAGAGGTAGACCTGCACGACCTCCGCGCCGCGGCGCGCCCCGGTGTTGGCCACCCGGGCCCGCACGGTCACGGCCTCCCCCGGCGCCACGTCGGGCGGCGCCGTGACGTCGCCCACCCGCCAGGTGGTGTAGCCCAGCCCGTGGCCGAACCACGCCGCCGGCTCGGCGCCGGCCCGCAGCCAGCCGCGGTGGCCGACGTGCAGCCCCTCGGCGTAGTCCAGCCGCCCGGCGGTCGGGACGGTGGTGGGCACCGGGCCGTCGCCCTCGGTGGCGGCCCACGTGGTGGGCAGGCGACCGCCCGGCTCGACCGCGCCGGTGAGGACGTCGGCGAGCGCGTGCCCGCACTCCTGCCCGGGGAACCAGCTGAGCAGCACCGCGGGCACCTCGCGGTACCAGGGCAGCGCGACCGGGCCGCCGCTGTTGACCACCACCGCGGTGCGGGGGTTGGCGGCCGCGACGGCGCGCACGAGCTCGTCCTGGCGCCCCGGCAGCGCCAGGGTCGTGCGGTCGAAGCCCTCGCTCTCGATCTCGCTGGTGGTGCCGACGACGACCACGACGGCGTCGGCGGAGCGGGCGAGCGCCACGGCCGCGGCCATCTGCTCGTCCTCGGGCACCGCCGGGCGGGCCGCGCCGAGGGTGGCGCTGACGCCGAACACCGCGGTGCCCACCTGGTGGCGCACGGCCAGGTCGACGACCTGGTCGGCCGCCAGCTCGACGTCGACCACCTCGTACGGCGGGGCCAGGGCGACGGCCGCGATGTCGTCGGTGTCCATCTCGATCACCCCGTCGAAGACCGTGGTGCCGTCGACGTCCAGGGCGTAGCGGCCCGTGCCGGCCACCCCGATCTGCCAGCGCCCGGCCACCTCGGTGCGCAGCCGTGCGGTCACCTCGACCTGCGCGGCCCCCTCCGGCACCTCGCTGGGCGACCACAGCAGCCGGCCCGAGCGGCGGTGCTGGCTGTCGAGCTCGGCGCCGTGCGCGTCGAGGAAGCGGGCGCGCACCCCCGGCTCGCCCGTGGCGGGGTCGCGGACGTCGTCGGTGCCGATCGGGGCGGGGCGCAGCGCCGCGGGCCCGGTGCTGGTGGGCGCGCCGACGGCGTGCACCACCTCCACACCGGGGCCGAACGCGGCCCGCAGCCCCTCGAGGGGGGAGACGACGTAGGGCGGGAAGACCTCCGCGCTGCCGCCGCCCTGCACCCGGGCGGAGGCCGCGCCGGCGCCGAGGACGGCGACGCGGCACAGCGACGGCACGGAGAGCGGCAGCAGCCCGCCCTCGTTGCGCAGCAGCACCGCGCCGGCCGCGGCGGTGCGCAGCAGCAGGGCCGCCTGCTCGCGGGC
>CADCUY010000400.1 GCA_902806005.1 uncultured Quadrisphaera sp.
CGGCTGGGGCGGCGCCCGAGCCCGACCGCCAGCCGGTCCTCGGCGGCGTCCATCTCCTTGGCGCGGGTGCGCGCACCGCGCGGGGCCCAGTCCATCGCGCGCAGCTCGTCGAGCAGCGCACCGCGGATGCGCAGGGTGGCGTACCGCGCGAAGGGCACTCCGGTGCTGGCGTCGAAGCCGACCGCGGCGGCGGCGAGCGCCGCCAGGCCGGCGGAGACCAGGTCGTCGCGGTGCACGTGCCCGGGCAGCCGGGCCATCGTCTCGTTCACCTGGTAGCCCACGATCGGCAGGTGCGTGCGCACCAGCTCCTCGACGACGTCGCGGTCCGCGGTGCGCGCGGGGGCGGGGCGGGCCGGGGCACTGCCCGTCAGCGTGGTGGTCACCCTGAGCACTTCGGCCGGATCGCTCGCGGGCTTGAGCCGTCCGGGGGAGGAGCTCGCGCCGTCCCCCACACGACCCAGCGACACGGGGAGGAAACCGCTCAACAGCGGGCCGCGGGCGCCGATGGACACCCCGACGAGGACTGCGCACCGCGTGGTCCCGCACGAGGGTCGGAGGTGGGAGTCGGTGGGTGTCGCCGAGGTCTCCAACGTGCTGTGGCGCGAGCGCGAGCAGCTCGAGCTGCTGCTGTTCAAGCTCGACGAGGAGCAGCTGGTGCTCTCCGCCGGGCGCACCCGGTGGCTGGCGCACGCCACCCGCGAGGTGGAGATCGTGCTCGACCAGGTGCGCCAGTCCGAGCTGCTGCGGGCCGTCGAGGTCGACGCCTACGCGGCGACCGTCGGCCTGCCGCCGAGCCCGAGCCTGCACGACCTGGCGATGGCCTCCGCCGAGCCGTGGCGCGAGCTGCTGATCGCGCACCGCGACGCCCTGGTGGAGCTGACCGCCGCGATCGGCCGCGTCGCCGCGGACAACCGCGCGGTGCTCGCCACCGCCCAGCGCGCCGCCCACGAGACCCTGCTCGGCCTGAGCGGGAGCCTCGAGACCTACGCACCGAACGGCCGGACGACGTCCGCCGCCTCCGCCCGCCTCGTGGACAGGGCCCTCTGATGAGCAGCTTCGCCTCGATCTCCACCGCGCTGACCGCCCTGCAGGGCCACCGCCGCGCGATGGACACCACCGGCCACAACATCGCCAACGTCAACACCGCCGGCTACACCCGCCAGCGCACCGACCTCGAGGCGCGCCCCGTGCCCGGCGCCGGCTCCGCGGTGGCGAACCGGCTGGTCTCCGGCGGCGGCGTCGAGATCGTCGGCACGTCCCGGATCGCCGACGAGTTCCGCACCGCGCGGGTGCGCACCCAGACCGCCGCCCACGCCGACCTGCAGGCCCGCGCCGAGACCCTCACCGAGGTGGAGCGGCTGCTCAGCGAGCCCGGTGACACCGGCCTGGCCAAGCAGCTCACCGAGATGTGGGGCGCCTGGTCGGCGGTCGCCAAGTCCACCGAGGCCGCCCCCAGGGAGGTGCTCGTCGAGAAGGCCCAGGCCGTCGTCGACTCCCTGAAGGCCGGCCAGCGCGGCCTCGACACCCTGTGGACCGACCAGCGCGCGCAGGTCGACGGCCTGGTCAACGAGGTCAACGGCCTCACCAGCCGGATCGCCGGCCTGAACCTCGCCGTGGTGGCCACCCTGGGCGGCCCCGCCGGCGACCTCGGCGCCGCCAACGACCTGCTCGACCAGCGCGACAGCCTCGTCACCCGCCTGGTGGAGCTGACCGGGGCCACCGCCGTCCAGCAGCAGGACGGCCACCTCGACGTCACCCTCGGCGGCAACCCGCTGGTCGCCGGCGCCGAGTCCTACGCCCTGTCCGTGGCCGGCGCCGTGGCCCGCAGCGACCTCGCCGGCGACCCGGTGCGCCTGGTCCGCCCCAGCGGCGCGGTGGTGGGGGCCCTGCCCGGCGGCCAGCTGGCCGGGGCCCTCGACGCGCTGAACACGACCATCCCCGGCTTCGCCGCCCGCTACGAGGAGGTCGCGGCCTCGCTGGTGACCACGGTGAACACCGCCTACGCCGCCACCGGCAGCCCCACCGGCTTCTTCACCGGGTCGACCGTCGCGACCCTCGCCGTCGAGGCGGGCCTGCGGGCCGCCCCGGCCGGCGTGCGCGCCGGAGAGCCGGGCCGCGGGGCCAGCGACGCCTCCGTCGCGGCGCGGATCGCCGACTCGGCCAAGCTCCCCGACGGGCCCGACGCCGCGTGGCAGCGCCACGTGGTGACCGTCGGCGTCCGCACCCAGGCCGCGGGCGCCCGGGCCGACGTCGCCGCCGTCACCCTGGCCTCCGTGGTCGCCGACCAGGAGTCGGTCTCCGGGGTCAGCCTCGACGAGGAGACCGCCAACCTGCTCGTCATCCAGCGCGCCTACGAGGGCGCGGCCCGGGTCCTGACCGCGGTCGACCAGGCGCTGGACACCCTCATCAACCGCACCGGTCTCGTCGGGAGGTAGTCATGACTCGCGTCACGCACCACTCCATCCAGGTCAACACGCTGGCCAACCTGCAGCGCAACCTCTCCGCCATGGGCACGCTGCAGGAGCAGCTGTCGACCCAGAAGCGGATCAACCGGCCCTCCGACGACCCCACGGGCACCGTCAGCGCGCTCCAGCTGCGGGCGAGCCTGCGGGCCACCGAGCAGCACGGGCGCAACGCCGACGACGGCATCGGCTGGCTCGGCGCCACCGACACCGCGCTGCGGGGATCCTCCGAGCGCCTCGTGCACGCCAAGGTGCTGACCGTCCGGGCCCTCAACAGCGGCGTCCAGTCCCCCGCGAGCCGCGCCGCGCTCGCCCTCGAGGTCGAGGGCGTCCGCGACTCGCTCGTCAGCCTCGCCAACACCGACCACCTGGGGCGCTCCGTCTTCGCCGGCACCGCAGGTGCCGGGCCCGCCGTCACCCCGCCGGCCGGGCCCGGGGGCACGTACACCTGGGCCGACACCGGCACCGGCACCGTGGAGCGGCGGGTCGCCGACGACACCGTGGTCCGGGTCGACACCGTGGGCCGTGACGTCTTCGGCGAGGGCCCCGACTCGGTGTTCGCGCTGCTCGACACCATCGCCGCGCAGATCAGGACCGCCGACCCCGGGCTCTCGGGGTCGCTGGCCGCGCTGGAGGAGCGGTTCGCCGCCGTGACCGCGGCAGCGTCCAGCGTGGGCGCGCGCTATGGTCGCGTCGAGGCCGCCCAGCAGCACGCCCAGGACCGCGAGCTGGCGCTCACGACGTCCCTGTCGGAGGTGGAGTCGATCGACCTCCCCGCGACCATCGTGCAGCTGCAGTCGCAGGAGGTCGCCTACAAGGCGGCGCTCGGGGCGACGGCGAAGGTGCTGCAGCCCTCCCTGATGGACTTCCTGCGATGACACCGACCGCGACGACACCCACTGCGACGAGGGGCACCACCATGGACCACCCGGCACCGCTCGCCGTCGAGGCGGAGGGCGCTCACGACGTGCCCGAGCTGCGCTTCGTGGCCCCGCTGCTCGGGCTGGAGCACCTGCGGCGCTTCGCGCTGGTGCGCCTGGACGAGGACGGGCCGCTGTTCTCGCTGCAGAGCCTGGACGACGCCGCGGTGCAGCTGCTGGTGCTCGCCCCGCACGCGGTGTTCGCCGACTACGCGCCGGGGCTCGACGCGGTGCTGCGCGCCGCGCTGGCGCTCGACGGCGGCGTCGAGCCGCTGCTGCTCGTGGTGGTCAACGCCGCGGAGGACCTCGCCGGCAGCACCGCGAACCTGCTCGCGCCGATCGCGGTGAACCCCGAGTCGCTGGTGGCGGCGCAGGTCGTGCTCACCGGCAGCGGGCTCCCCCTGCGCGCCCCGCTGGCGGCCTGAGCCGCCGCACCCCGCACCGCCTCCCAGGCCCCCGCCGCGCCCCGCGCGACGGGGGCCTGGTGCGTCCCCGGGCCCGCCGGCTCCTCGCCAGGGCGCTGGCCCCGGTGCGCCCCTGACCGCACGGGGCACGGTCAGGGGTGGCGTCAGGGGGCGGTGAGCGGATCAGGACGCTGCAGCAGTGCGCGACACGCCGCGCCAGGAGCCGCCCGGAGCAGCGTGTCGCGCCTTCCTGCAGCGTTCCGACCCACGGCATCCGACCCACGGCACACGACCCACGGCACACGACTCGCGGCGTCCGACTCGCAGGGCAGCCGTGAGACCCCCCGGGCACAGCACGAGGCCGGGCCACCCGCGAGGGGTGGCCCGGCCTCCAGCGCGCCGCGCGGCGCACGGCGTCAGGTCAGGATGATCGACAGCTCGCCCCTGCCGTAGCCCTTGACCGCCACGGCCCAGTCCACCCGCGGCCCGAGCGAGCCCAGCCTCTGCGCCACGTCGCCCGGCAGGTCGTCGCCCGCGGCGTAGTGCCCGTACAGCCGCAGGTGCGGGGCGGTGCCCACGTTGAACAGCGCCGCCATGACGTTGAGCACCTCGGCCGCGTTGTCGCGCAGCACCGGGAACAGCTCCCCGTCGTCCACGGCGTCCTGCGCCCCGCCCGCGGGCATCAGCCCGATCGCGGCGCCCACGTACGCGGCCATGGCGATGTCGCACGCCACGACGGCGCGCATGCCGAGCCGGTCGTCGACGTACACGCCCACCAGGCCGCCGGCGTCGGTCACGCGGCGCCCGTCGGCGAAGTCCACGTCCTTGCCCAGCAGCCCCTCGAGCAGGTCGCGCACCTCCTTGGCGGGCGGCAGCGCGGTGCGGTCAGCGGTCTCCATGGCGGGTCTCCAGTCGGTGGCGGGTCAGCCGAGCACCGGCGCCAGGGCGGCGTCGAAGGCCTCGGGGGTGAACGGCTTGGCGATGAGGAACAGGGCTCCCGCCGAGGCTGCGACGTCGCGCATCTCCTCGCTGCCCTCGGAGGTGACGAACCCGAACGGCACCGTCGAGCCGGCGGCGCGCAGCGCGCGCAGGCACTCGATGCCGGTCATCTCGGGCATGTTCCAGTCGGAGAGCACCAGGTCGGGCTCCTCGGCCGTGACCTTCTCCAGGGCGTCGCGCCCGTCCTCGGCCTCGACGACGGTGTGCCCGTCGTACCCGGCCTGGCGCAGCGTGCGGATGACGATCTGCCGCATCACGCGGCTGTCGTCGGCGACCAGGATCTTCATGACTGCTCCTTCGACGGGGTGGTGGCGGTGGCGCTGCGCAGGCTCAGCAGGACGGGCTGGCCGCGCCAGGAGAGGTCGAGCTGGACGACGAGCCGCCCGACGGGCGCCTCCATCCCGGGGCCCACGTGCGGCAGGCCCAGGGCCGAGGACCCGACGAGCAGCGACTTGACGCCGCCGCCGATGACGTTGGCGACCTCGCCGAGCGCGTCGGCGACGTCGTCCTCGGTGAGGTCCTCGTCGTCGTCGGCGCGCAGCACGGCGCGGGTCAGCGCCGCGGCGGTGGCCGGCGCGCAGGTGAGCACCAGCGAGCCGCTCCAGGGCCCGACGACCAGCACCCAGGCGCTGAGCGCGTCCACGGGCAGGTGGGCGGGGGGG
>CADCUY010000401.1 GCA_902806005.1 uncultured Quadrisphaera sp.
AGCCCGACCGCGCCGGCTGGGAGGCGGCCTGCGCGCTGACCGGGGCGACCCCGGCGCGCTGACGCGCGCGGCTCGGGCCCCCGGGCCGGGGGTGCTCAGGCCTCCGGGTCGGGGCTCAGCCGCCCGACCACGCGCCACTCGGTGCCGGTCCACTCGGCGAGCTCGTAGCCGCCGCGCGCGGTGTCGGCGGGAGCGTGCTGCTCGGCGAGCGATGTGCCCTCGCGCCACGCCGACGGCCGGTCGGGGGCGTCGAACTCGGCGAGCACGCGGGCGCCGTCGGTGATGAGCCGGAAGGCGGTCATCGCTCGACCGTAGGGCCGGCGCCGGGCCCCTGCCAGGCGGGCCGGGCCCGCCGGCGGTCGGCTCCGGGCGGTCAGCTCCGGGCGTCGCGGGTGGCGGCGTCGCTGGCCTTCTTGATGCCCTGCACCAGCTCGTCCTTGCTCATCCGCGAGCGGCCCGGCACCCCGAGGCGCCGCGCCACCTCCTGCAGGTGCGCCTTGGTGGCGTTCGCGTCCACCCCGCCGGCCGTGGGCCGGTCGGTGTCGAGGCCGCCCTCGGCCTGCGCGTCGGAGGGGCCGCGCCGCCCGCCCTCCTTGGGCTCCCAGTGGTCGCCGACCTTCTCGTGGGTGTGCTTGACCGCCGCCCACGCCGTGCGCCGGGCCCGCTGGGCGTCGTCGTAGCGGTCCTCGACGGCGTCGCGCGTCTCGGCGTAGGTGCGCTGCGCCTTCTCGTCGGAGCGCTGCAGCGTGCTGGGCACGTCGTCGCGCCCCTCCTCGGGCACGCTCAGCGCCCCCGCTCGAGCTCGTTGCGCAGCGAGGCCAGCGCCGAGCGCAGGCGCCCCTCGAGGCCCGGCTCGAGGTGGCGCTGGCCCTCGCCGGGAGCGGCCCTCAGCGTCATCTCGCTGCGCGAGCCGCCCGCGAGCGCGTGCACGTGCAGCCGCAGCAGCGACCCGCCGGGGCCGAGCCAGTCGACGCGGTCCAGCGGCGGGCCCTCCAGCGGGGTGACCAGGCCGGGCAGGCCGCCGTGCTCGTGCAGGTGCCCGGCGATCTCGCCGGCCTGGCGGTGCACCAGCACGGTGGTCTCGTAGGACCACGGCTGCTCGTCGCGCAGCGCGAGCTCCTGGGCCTCGACGTCCTGCGCGCCCCCGGCGCCCGGCGTCCGCTCCCGCCCGGCGACGACCATCGCGGCGAGCGCGCCGGCGACGACGCCGAGGGCGAGCAGCAGCAGGCCGCGCGAGGTGGCCGGGGTGTCGGTGGCGGGGGCGTCGGTCACGGGGGTGATCCTCCTGCTCCGCCGCTGCCGGCGCCACCGTGGTCCGCCGCCCTCGTCCGCCCGCCCTCGTCCGCCCGCCCTCGTCGACCCGGCCTACGCTGCACCGTGGCCGAGCTCGACTACGCCGTGCTGGCCGACTTCGCCACCCTCGCCGACGACGGGGCGCTCACCGTGGTCGGGGCCCACCGCGCCACCTTCCACGTGGCGCGGACCCCCACCGAGCAGGTGCTGGGCGTCGGGGGGCGGGTGTTCGTGGCCCGCCGCGAGCCGCCCGCGGTGCTGAGCCTGGCAGCGAGCACGCCGGGCGGCGACGTCCCCGTCGTCGCGCAGTGGCCGGTCGACCCCCGCTCGGGCACCGCGGTGGACGGGCGCCTCGCGGTCTGCTTCGCGGTGACCCTGCTGGCGCCCGTGCCCGCGGCGGGCGCGTACGCGCTGACCCTGTCGGTCAACGGCGAGCCGGCGCGCCGGCTGCCCTTCGCCGTCGTCGACACCTCGGCGCTCTGAGGGGCGCCGCGCGGCTCAGGGGAGCGGCGCCGCGTGCTCCTCGGCCGTCAGGGTGAACCACACCACCTTGCCGTCGGCGGTCGTCTCGGCGCCCCAGGTGCTGGCGAGGGTGTCGACCAGCCGCAGGCCGCGCCCGCCCAGCTCGACCGGGGAGGTGTGCCGGGGCGCGGGCACGGTGCGGCTGTGGTCGTGCACCTCCACCCGCAGGGCGCCGGGGCGCAGGTCGACCTCCACCCGGAAGTCCTCGCCCTGCCCGTAGCGGACGGCGTTGGTCGCCAGCTCCGAGACCAGGAGCTCGCCGATGCCGGAGCGGGGGCCGGGGTCCTCGCCGGCGGCGGCCAGCGCGTCGAGCAGCAGGTGCCGCGCGCGTCGGGCCGAGCCGGGCTCCCGGGGGAGCACGATCGACCGGGCGTGGTGCACGCGCTCGCCCCACCTCCTCCGCGCCTGGTGCCGCGGTCCGCTGCCTCGAGCGCCGGCTGGACCGCTGACGAGAGTGTGACCACCGTCCCACCGGTCGGGGCCTCGCGCGCGGCGGCCGGCGGGCGGCAGGATGCGTCCACGTCCGGCGGTGCGACGGTGCTGGCCGGGCCAGCAGGGAAGATGGGGCCGTGAGCGAGACCGACGCGCCGTCGCTGCCCGTGGGCGGCGAGGAGGAGGCGCTGCGCGCGGCCGCGGCCCGGCGCCTCGGCGAGGGCCCCGGCGCGGGGCCTGCTCTCGACCGGCTCGCGGGGCTGGCGGCCCGGCTGCTCGGTGCCGGCTCCGCGCAGGTGTCGCTGATGAGCGAGCTCCAGACGATCGTCGGCAGCGCCGGGATGCCCGCCGGCATGGAGCGGCGGCAGGAGACCCTCGACGAGTCGCTGTGCACCCTGCCCGCCACCGCGGGCGCTCCCCTCGTCGTCACCGACGCCCGCGCCGACGAGCGGGTGAGCGCCAAGCCCTCGGTGCGCGCCGGCCTCGTCGGCGCGTACCTGGGCGTGCCGCTGACCGGCGGCGACGGCCAGGTGGTCGGCACCCTGTGCGTGATCGACGCCGCCCCTCGGGCGTGGTCGGAGGCCGACCTGCGGGTGCTGGAGGTGCTGGCCACCTCGGTGGTCGCCGAGCTCGAGCTCTCCGCGCTGTCGGCCGACGTCGAGTCGAGCCGCCTGCGGTGGGCGCTCGCCGTCGACGCGGCCGGCATCGGCACCTTCGACTGGGACGTGGGTTCGGGCCGGCTGCGCTGGGACGAGCGGCTGCTCGAGCTGTTCGGGCACACCGAGGAGACCTTCGGCGGCACGATCGCGTCGTTCAACGAGCGCGTGCACCCGGAGGACCTGCCGGGGGTCAGCGAGGAGATCGCCCGGGCGGTGCAGGCCTGCGGCGAGGTCGACCTCGAGTACCGGATCGTGCTGCCGGACGGGGGCGTCCGCTGGGTGAGGGCGCGGGGCCGGGCGCTGGGCGGGGAGGACGGGCGCGCCGTCCGGCTGCTCGGGGCCGCCCACGACGTCACCCCGCGCCGCGAGGCCGACCTGCAGGTCGCCCGCGTGCTGGAGGCGATGTCGGCGGCGTTCTACTCGCTCGACCGCGACTGGCGCTTCACCTACGTCAACGCCGAGGCGGAGCGGATGCTCGGCCGGGAGCGCGAGGAGCTGCTCGGCCGCTCGCTGTGGGAGGCCTTCCCCGCGGCGGCCGGCTCGGTCTTCGAGGACACCTACCGCGAGGCGCTCGCCAGCGGACGGCCGCGGACCGCGGAGGCGTACTACCCGGCACCGCTCGACGGGTGGTTCGAGCTGCGGGTGTGGCCCGGGCCCGACGGGATCGGGGTCTACTTCCTCGACATCACCGCGCGACGCCGGCTCCAGGAGCAGTCGGAGCGGAGCACGGCGCGCCTCGCCCTGGTCGCCGAGGTGGTCGCCGAGCTCTCGGTGATCCTCGACACGGCCACGGCGGTGCAGCGCCTGGCCGAGCTGGTGGTGCCCACCCTCGGCGACTGGTGCGTCGTGACGCTGCTCGACGACGACGGCCGCGCCCGGGAGGTCGGCTCCTGGCACGTGGACCCGGCGCAGCGCGGCCTGGTGAGCGCCTACGCGCGCGCCCGGCGGGGCGAGCTGAGCCGGGTGCCCGCCGCGGCCCGCAGCCTGCTGACGGGCCGCGCGACCGTGGTGCCGCAGGTGCCCGCGGCGGGGATGGCCGAGCACCTGGGGGAGGAGGCGGCCGAGCTGCTCGCCCGGCTCGCCCCGGGCTCGGCCCTGGTGGTGCCGCTGCGCGGCCGCGGGCGCAGCCTCGGGATCCTCGGCCTCGGCATCCGGGCGCGCGGCGGTCAGCTGGCCGACCTGTCGGCCGAGGTCGCCGAGGACGTCGCCGCCCGCGCCGGGCTGGCGCTGGACAACCTGCGCCTCTACGACGAGCAGCGGCGCCTGGCCGAGGGCCTGCAGCGCAGCCTGCTCACCGACCCGCCCCAGCCCGACCACGGCCAGATCGTCGTCCGCTACCGGCCCGCGGCCCAGGCCGCGCAGGTCGGCGGCGACTGGTACGACGCCTTCCTGCAGTCCGACGGCGCGACGGTGCTGGTGATCGGCGACGTCGTCGGCCACGACACGGCCGCCGCCGCGGCGATGGGCCAGCTGCGCGGCCTGCTGCGCGGCATCGGCTACCACACCGGCGCGGGCCCGGCGGAGGTGCTGGCGGGGCTGGACGCCGCGATGGCCGGGCTCTCGATCGGCACCACGGCCACGGCCGTCGTCGCGCGCCTGGAGCAGACCCCGGAGCAGCTCGAGCAGGGCCTGACGGTGGTGCGCTGGTCGAACGCCGGGCACCCCCCGCCGTTCTGGATCACCGCCGACGGGCGGGTCGGCTCGCTCAGCCCCGAGCGCTCGGACGGCACCGACCTGCTCCTCGGCATCGACCCCGGCACCCGGCGCCGGGAGCGCGTGGTCACCCTCGGCCGCGGGGCCACGCTGCTGCTCTTCACCGACGGGCTGGTCGAGCGGCGCGACCAGGGCCTCGACGAGGGCCTGGCCCTGCTGCACGAGGTCCTCGTCGAGCTCGCCGACCGGCCGCTGGACGAGCTGTGCGACGAGGTCCTGGCCCGCCTGGTGCCCGTCCGCTCCGAGGACGACGTCGCCCTGGTCGCCGTCCGGCTGCACCCGCAGGACGAGCCCCGCCCGGCCGAGGCCGGGCCGCGCCGGACGCCGCCGGGCGTGCCGCCGCCGCCGGACGGCGCACTCTCCGGCACCTGAGGGCCGCGGGCCCGGCGCGGGATCAGGTGCCGGCCGGTCGGTGCCGGTCGACCTCGAACCACACGACCTTGCCCACGCCGTCCTCGGCCACGCCCCAGCGCGAGGCCGCGAGCTCGAGGATCTGCAGCCCGCGCCCGTCGAGGGCCTCCTCGTCCTGCGGCTGCAGGCGGGGGTGGCGGGAGTTGTCGTCGCCGACGTCGACGCGGACCGCGCCCGGAGTGACCTCCGCGCGCACCCGGACCTCGCTGCGCCCGTGGATGATCGCGTTGGTCACCGTCTCGGAGGTCAGCAGCACCGCGGTCTCGCAGGCGTCCTCGTCGACCGCCAGGTCGTGGCACAGCGCGAGCACGATCCCCCGGGCGCGACCCACGCTCGGACCCTCCGGGGGGAGGGTCTCCTCAGCCCTGGTGGCGCCCACGCGCGCCAGTGTGACCGACGACCCCACGGGCGGCGCGGCAGAGGGGCCCGAGCGGGTGAGTGCGCCCCGGCCGGTGCCCGGCGACCCCGCCGCCGGCGCCGGCCGGCCCTCCCGGCAGCGGCAGGATGCCCGGGTGAGCCGCCGCGGTGTCCTGCTGTTCCTGACCCTGTCGGTGGTCTGGGGGATCCCCTACCTGCTGATCAAGGTGTCGGTCGTCGAGGTCGGCCCGGTCGTCCTGGTGCTGGCCCGCACCGCCGTCGGCGCGGCCGTGCTGCTGCCCTTCGCCCTGCACCGCGGGGCGCTGGGCGCGGCGCTGCGGCACTGGCGGGCGGTGCTGGCCTACGCGGCGATCGAGGTCATGGTGCCCTGGTTCCTGCTCTCGGACGCCGAGCAGCACGTGAGCAGCTCGCTGGCCGGCCTCGTCATCGCCGCGACGCCGCTGCTCGGCGCCGCGCTCGCGTGGGCGCTGACCCGCGAGCGGCTCGGGTGGGCGCGGCTGGCGGGCCTGCTCACCGGGCTGGCGGGGGTGGCGCTGCTCCTCGGCCTCGACCTGGCGGCCGGCGCCGACGGTCTGGCCCTGGCCGAGCTGGTGGCCACGGCCGTGTTCTACGCGGTGGGGCCGGTGGTCGTCACGCGCTGGCTCGGGTCGGTGCCCGCGCTCGGCGTCAACGCCCTGGCCCTGACCGCGGCCGCCCTGGTGTACCTGCCGTTCGCCCTGCCCCGGCTGCCGGCCGCGCCGCCGTCGACGGCGGCGCTGGCCTCGCTGGCCGTCCTCGGCCTGGTCTGCACCGCCGGCGCGCTCCTGCTGTTCTTCGCGCTCATCGCCGAGGTCGGCCCCGCGCGGGCGCTCGTCATCACCTACGTCAACCCCGCGGTGGCGCTGGCGCTGGGCGTGTGGCTGCTCGACGAGCCGCTGACGACGGGGCTCCTCGTCGGCTTCCCGCTGGTGCTGGCGGGCTCGGTGCTCGCCACCTGGCAACGGCGGCCCGCTCCTCGACAGGTGGACGCAACGGTGTAATGCTGTAAGCGGAGGTGGTCACCGTGACCCAGCCCGACAGCTCCCCGACGGAGCCCAGCACCCCGACCGACGCCCCCGACGCGGGAGCGGCAGCACCGCAGAGCACCGCCCTGGCCGACGCCGCCGCCGGAGTGCGCGCCTGGCTCGAGGGCCGCATCCCGCAGGAGTGGTCCTCGCAGGCGCCGGAGGTGGTGGTCGACCGCGACGAGGTCTCCGTCGTCCTGGCGCTCGCCGACGGCTGGGGCGAGGGCCCCGAAGCGGTGCAGCGCTTCCGCGAGGAGACCCGCGAGCAGCGGGTCGTCCTGGCCCGCGGCATGGAGCGGCAGTGGAACCGCAAGGTGGCCTGGGGCGCGGTCGCCGGCGGCCACCGGGCCGTCTTCACCAGCCTGTCGGTGCCCACGATGACCCGGCTGCGCCAGCCCGAGCGGGCGGTGCTCGACGTGCTGGTCGACTCCGGCGTGGCGCGCTCGCGCAGCGACGCCCTGGCCTGGTGCGTGCGCCTCGTCGCGCAGAACACCGGCACGTGGCTCACCGAGCTGCGGACGGCGCTGCGCGACGTCGACCGGCTGAGGGCCCAGGGCCCGACCATCACCCCGCCCGCCGCCTAGGCCCACCGGGCCCCTGACCCCGGCCCGGGCCGGCCGGGGTCAGCGGGGGTCGGTGAAGGGGGTGGGTTCGGGGGGTGCGCCGGTGGCGGAGGTGATGACGTCGGCGGCGATGTCGCGGAGCTTGCGGTTGCGGTTCTGGGAGGCGGTGCGCAGGTAGCCGAAGGCTTCGCTGGCTCGGCAGCGCTGTTGGGCCATGATGATGCCGATGGCCTGGTCGATCACGGCGCGGGAGGTCAGGGACTCGCGCAGCTGGTCGGTGAGCTGGGCTTGGCGGGCTTGGCGCAGGACGACGGTGAGGACGGCGCTGCCCTGGGCGGCGAGCGCGGTGACCTGGGCGAGCACGGCGGCGGCCTCGAAGGTGCGGGCGGCGCCGGAGTAGAGGTTCAGGGCGCCGATGCTGGTGCCGTCGGCGGTCAGGGGCAGGGAGAGGGAGCTGGCGACGCCGTGGGCCAGGGCGTGGGCGGTGTAGCCGTCCCAGCGGGTCTCGGCGGTCAGGTCGGGCACGGAGACGATCTGGCCGGTCTCGAGGGATTCCAGGCAGGGGCCGGTGCCCTGGCCGTACTGGACCTCGTCCATGGCGCGGGCCAGGTCGTCGCTGCTGGCCACGGTCAGCGGCTGCCGGTCGCGGCGCAGGGTGACCCCGCACGAGACCGGCGCCCCGGTGAAGGAGGCGGCGGCGACCCGGGCCAGGTCGGCGAGGGCGTCCTCGACGCTGGAGGTGCTGAGCAGCAGCGCCACCAGCTCGGGCAGCGCCTCCGGCGGGCCGGTGGTGTCGGGGGGCACGCTCATGGCGGCGGTCCGGTTCCGGCTGGAGAGCACCGCCGACGAGGGTGCGCAGGTGGAGGTCCGAGCCTGGTGGTGTGCTCGTCGGGACGGCGGCACCTTGATTGGCAGCGCTCGGAGGGCCTCGGCGCCCCTAGTCTGTCACGTCGCCGCGGTGTTAGCCTCGAGACGGGTTGGGAGCACAGCCCGGCCGTGGCACGCCCGCGGCACCCGTGGCTCCCACCGGCCTGCCGGGAGCCTCCTCCCGCGGAGAGCGATGACCTTCCCCCCGGTCGGCGACGAGCCGGCCCCGCTCCTCATCAGCACGACCGGCAGCGCCTCCGGCCCCCGCCTGGCGGTGGCGGGTGAGCTCGACATCGCGACGGCGCCCCAGCTGCTGGACGCCGTCGCGGCCCTCGCCGGCCGACCGCCGGCCGCCGACGGCGAACGGGTCGACCTCGACCTCGCGGACCTGACGTTCCTCGACGCGTCGGGCCTCGACGCCCTCCTCGCGGCGCAGGAGCTCGCCCGCGCCGGCGGCCGCCGGCTGCGGATCGTCGGTGCGCGGCCCTTCGCCCGGGTGCTGCTGGAGATCACCGGGCTCGTCGCGGTGCTCGAGGTGGGGCCCGCCCCCGTGCCCGTGGTCGCCCAGGGCGCGCGCGGCGAGGCGCGGGAGGAGGCCGCTCGGCCGGAGCGCGACCTCGGGATCCTCTGAGCGGCGGACCCCGCCGGCTGCGGGCCGGGGCCTCAGTCGTCCTGGCCGTGCAGCTCCTGGACCTGGTCGACGGTGATGCCGGCCGCGTCGGCGACCTGCTCCACCGGCTCGCGCCCCTCCAGGGCCGACTCCACCGTGAAGCGCCACTCGTCCTCGGCGTCGGCCGCCAGCGACCGGGCCCGCCTCAGCTCGGTGGTCGCTGCCGTCACCTGGGCCAAGGAGACGTCGGGGTGGCGCGTCTCGCCGGGCCCCGCGGTCGCGTCCTCGATCGTGCTCACCCGCGTCATCCTCCCCGGCGAGCGGCGGCGGCGTCCACCGGACGCGCGCCCGGCTGGGGGACGACCGCGCCCCCAGCCGGGCCGTCCGCTACAGGGCGTCCTTGACCGTCCCGACGACCTTCTCGACGAGGTTCGGCTTGCCCGTCGTGCCGTAGAACCGGGGGTCCGGCGTGGTGGGCGGGGGCAGCGGCACGACGCCGTGGTCCTGCGGGCCGTCGGTGTAGCTGAACTGGCCCTTGCCGTCCGGTGCGGGCCCGCTGGCCCAGCTGCCCTCGCGAGCCTGCTGGCCGTCGGAGAAGTTCTGGTACTGGTGCGCGACCGAGGAGTCCTCGAGCCTCTGCGGGAAGTTGCTCGGCACGGGGAGCTCCTCGTGGCCCTCGGCCTGCAGCTCGGCGGCAGCGGCCAGCCACTGGTTCTGGTGCATGGTGTCGCGCGCGATCATGAAGCTGAGCAGGTCGCGGACGCCCTTGTCGTCGGTGGCGTGGAAGACCCGGGTCGCCTGCACCCGACCCTGCATCTCCGCCGCCGCGTTGGCGTGGAAGTCGGCGAGCAGGTTGCCGCTCGCGGTGACGTACGAGCCGGACCACGGGTTGCCCATGCTGTCCACGGGGCGGGCGCCCGCCCCGGCGACGATCGCGTGCTGGACGTCCATGCCGCCGATGACGGCGGCGACCGCCGGGTCGCGGGAGATGGCGTCCTCGGCCTGCTCCACCGGCGCCTTCTCGAGCAGCTGGGCGATCATGACGGCCAGCATCTCGACGTGGCCGACCTCCTCGGCGCCGATGCCGAAGATCATGTCGCGGTACTTGCCGGGCACGTGGATGTTCCAGCCCTGGAACATGTACTGCATCGCGACGGTGATCTCGCCGTACTGCCCGCCCAGCAGCTCCTGCATGCGGCGCGCCTGGAGCACGTCGGGCTTGGCCGGGGAGGCCTTGTACTGGAGCTCCTGCTTGTGGAAGAACATCAGACTCCTTCGACGGCGGATGCCCGGCGGGTCCGGGCGTTCGACCCGCCGGGCCCTTGCCCCGCGCCGGGGGGGACAAACCGGACTCCGTGCCTCTGGCCCGCCTGGGGCCCGCCTGGGGCCGTGATCATGGGCGGTTCCACCGGCGCAGGCGTGCGGCGGGTGGAACCGCCCATGATCACCGGGCGAGCGGGTGCCTCGGCTGCCCGCGTTAGCGCTGCGTCAACATCGGCCCGGTCCCGCCCTCGGGGCGGGCGCCGCGGGCGCGCCGCCGTGCATCGTGGCCCGGGTGGCGGGCGCTCGGGGTGCTGGGCGCCGGTGGGCGCCCTCGCGGGCCGCGCTCCCAGGGCGGGCGGGCCACCCCTGGCGCCGGCTCCACCCGGCCCAGCTGACCATCGCGGGCTTCGCCGGGGCGGTGCTGCTCGGCACGGCGCTGCTCCTCCTGCCCGCGGCCCGCAGCGGCCCCGGCTCCGCCTCGCCGCTGGAGGCCCTGTTCACCGCGACGTCCGCCGTCTGCGTCACCGGGCTGGCGGTCGTGGACACCGCCGGCTACTGGTCGGGCTTCGGCCAGGCGGTGATCCTCGTGCTCATCCAGGTCGGCGGCTTCGGCATCATGACGCTGGCCTCCCTGCTGGGCCTGCTCGTCTCCCGCCGGATCGGGGTCCGGAGCCGGGTGACCGCCGCGGCGGAGACCAGGACCCCGGGCCTCGGCGACGTCCGCGCCGTCCTGGTCGGCGTCGCCGCGCTGAGCCTGGTCGTGGAGTCCGTCACCGCCGCGCTGCTCACCGCGCGCTTCGCGCTCGGCTACGGCGAGCCCCTGCCCCGGGCCCTGTGGCTGGGGGTGTTCCACGCGGTGTCGGCGTTCAACAACGCGGGCTTCGCCCTCTACAGCGACAGCCTGGTCGGCTTCGTCACCGACCCGTGGATCTGCCTGCCCGTCGCGGCGGCCGTCATCGTCGGGGCGCTCGGCTTCCCCGTGCTCCTGGAGCTTCGCCGCGAGCTGCGGCGCCCGCGGGCCTGGAGCCTGCACACCCAGGTCACGGTGGTCGGCACCGCCGTGCTCGTCGTGTCGGGCACCGCCTTCATGCTCGTCACCGAGTGGTCCAACCCCGGCACGCTGGGGCCCCTGGGCGTGCCGGGCAAGCTGCTGGCCGGCTTCTTCCAGGGCGTCATGCCCCGCACCGCGGGCTTCAACAGCGTCGACGTCGCGGCGATGAACACGGGCACGTGGCTCGGCACCGACGTGCTCATGTTCATCGGCGGCGGCAGCGCCGGCACGGCGGGCGGCATCAAGATCACGACGTTCGCGGTGCTGCTCTTCGCCATCGTCTCCGAGGTGCGCGGCGACGACGACACCACCGCGCTCGGCCGGCGCCGGCTGCCGGTCGGAGCGCAGCGCCAGGCCCTCAGCGTGGCCCTGCTCGGGGTGGCCGCCGTCGCGCTGCCGGCCGTGGTCTTCGCCCTGACCACGCCGTTCACCCTCGACCAGATCCTCTACGAGGTGGTCTCCGCCTTCGCCACCGTGGGGCTCTCGACCGGCATCACCGCGCAGCTGTCGGCCCCGCACCAGCTCGCGCTCGTGGTGCTGATGTTCGTCGGCCGCACCGGCACCATCACCCTCGCCTCCGCCCTGGCCCTGCGGAGCCGCAAGCGCCTCTACCGCCTCCCGGAGGAGCGGACCGTCATCGGGTGAGCACCTGATACCCAGGGGGGGTAGAGTAGGTGCCGTGAGCGAGGGGCACGGCTACATCCACCGCAAGGACGACTACCTCAAGCGGCTGCGCCGCATCGAGGGACAGGCGCGCGGCCTGCAGCGGATGGTCGAGGAGGAGCAGTACTGCATCGACATCCTCACCCAGGTCTCGGCGATGACGAAGGCGCTGCAGTCGGTTGCCCTCGGGCTCCTCGAGGAGCATCTCGGCCACTGCGTGGTGAACGCCGCGCAGGCAGGCGGCCCGGAGGCGGACGCCAAGGTCAAGGAAGCAGCCGATGCCATCGCCCGGCTCGTGCGGTCATGAACGCGGAAGGAACAACGACATGAGCACCAGCACCTACACCGTCGCGGGGATGACCTGCGAGCACTGCGTCGCCTCGGTGACCGAGGAGGTCAGCGAGATCGGCAGCGTTCGCGACGTCCACGTCGACCTCTCGACCGGGGCCCTCACTGTGACCAGTGACGGCGACGTCGACGACCTCGCGGTCCGCGCCGCCGTCGCTGAGGCCGGCTACCAGGTCGTCGAACAGGAGTGAGCACACCATGAACACCGCGGTACGACTCGGCGCCTACGCCATCGGGCTGCTGGCGTTGTTCGCCGTCGCCACCGGTGTCGGTCGGGCGGTGGGACCGGTCGACTCCCCTGCCCCGGAGCACTCCGACGCGGTCGAGCACGGCGAGGACGCAGCCGGACACGGGGAAGACGCCGCTCACGAGGAGGAAGCGGGCCACTCCGACGACGGCCACGAGGAGCCGGTGGCCGAGATCCCCGGCGGCCTCATGGTCTCCGACCAGGGCTACACGCTGTCGCTCACACGCACGACGCTGCCGTCCGGCAGCAGCACGCCGGTGTCGTTCCGCATCCTCGGCCCCGACGGCGAGCCGGTCACCGACTACGACGTGCTGCACGACAAGGCGCTGCACCTGATCGCGGTCCGCCGCGACCTCAGCGGCTACCAGCACGTGCACCCCGAGCTCGGCCGCGACGGAGTGTGGCGCGTACCGCTCTCGCTGACCCCCGGCAGCTGGCGCGTGTTCGCCGACTTCGCGCCGGCGGCGCTGGAGGACAACCTCATCCTGGGAGCCGACGTGTCGGTCGCCGGGAACTACCAGCGGCGGCCCCTGCCTCCGGCCGCCGACGTGACCAAGGTCGACGGATACACCGTGACGCTCGAGGGAGAGCTGACGCCGGGCGAGGAGTCGGAGCTCACGCTGTCGGTCTCCCGTGGCGGCGAGCCGGTCACGGACCTGGAGCCCTATCTCGACGCCTACGGACACCTGGTCGCACTGCGCGCGGGTGACCTCGCCTACCTGCACGTCCACCCAGCGGGGGAGCCGGGCGACGGCTCGACACAGCCCGGCCCGGAGGTCACCTTCTTCACCAACGTCCCGTCCCCTGGTGAGTACCGCCTCTTCCTGGACTTCAAGCACGAGGGCGTCGTCCGCACCGCTGCGCTCACCGTACGAGCGGGCTCGTCATGACTGCGGCACCCGACAGCACCAGCCGGACGACACCTGGAGAGGTCGAGCTGGCGATCAGCGGCATGACGTGCGCCTCCTGTGCGTCGCGGATCGAGCGCAAGCTCAACAAGCTGGACGGCGTCACCGCGACGGTCAACTACGCGACCGAGAGGGCCAAGGTCTCGTACGAGGACGGCGTCGACCGTGATGCGCTCGTCGCCGCCGTCGAGGCCGCAGGCTACACCGCACGACTGCCCGAACCGCCTCGGGCCGCGGGGGCCGAGCTGGTGGTGGAGGAGCAGGATCCGCTGCATTCGCTGCGCCAGCGGCTGGTCGTGTCGACGGTGCTCACCGTCCCGGTGATCGCGCTGGCGATGGTCCCCGCCTGGCAGTTCACCTACTGGCAGTGGCTGTCGCTGGTGCTGGCTGCGCCGGTGGTCGTCTGGGGCGCGTACCCGTTCCATCGCGCCGCCTGGACGAACCTGCGGCACGCCACCTCGACGATGGACACGCTGGTCTCGCTCGGCACGCTGGCGGCGTTGGGCTGGTCGGTCTACGCGCTGTTCCTCGGCTCGGCCGGTGTTCCCGGGATGACGCACCCGTTCGAGCTCACGATCGCCCGCACCGACGGCAGCGCCAACATCTACCTGGAGGCGGCCGCCGGCGTCACCACCTTCCTCCTCGCCGGCCGCTACGCCGAGGCGCGGTCCAAGCGTCGGGCCGGTGCGGCCCTGCGCGCGCTGCTCGAGCTCGGCGCCAAGGACGTCTCCGTGCTGAGGAACGGGGTGGAGCAGCGGGTCGGCATCGACACCTTGACGGTCGGCGACGAGTTCGTGGTGCGGCCCGGCGAGAAGGTCGCGACCGACGGCGTCATCGTCGACGGCTCGTCGGCGGTGGACGCGTCCATGGTGACCGGCGAGTCGGTCCCGGTCGAAGTTGCACCCGGCGACTCTGTGGTCGGCGCCACCGTCAACGCCGGCGGCCGCATCGTGGTGCGCGCCACCCGCGTCGGCGCCGAGACACAGCTCGCCCAGATGGCTCGTCTCGTCGAGGAGGCACAGACCGGCAAGGCGCAGGCCCAGCGGCTGGCCGACCGCGTGTCGGCCATCTTCGTCCCGGTCGTCATCGCGCTCGCGGCCGGGACGCTCGGCTTCTGGATCGGCACCGGCACCGGGACCGAGGCGGCCTTCACGGCATCGGTGGCCGTGCTCATCGTCGCCTGCCCCTGCGCCCTCGGACTGGCGACGCCGACCGCCCTCATGGTGGGAACGGGCCGCGGCGCTCAGCTGGGCATCCTGATCAAGGGGCCGGAGGTGCTCGAATCGACCCGCGCGGTCGACACCGTCCTGCTGGACAAGACCGGGACGGTCACGACCGGTCGCATGACGCTGCTTGAGGTCATCGCGGCGAAGGGCGAGAGCACCGACGAGGTCCTCCGGCTCGCCGGAGCGGCGGAGTCGGCGTCCGAGCACCCGGTCGCCCAGGCGATCGCCTCCGGGGCGCAGGCGCGGACCGGCCAGCTCCTCCCGGTAACCGACTTCGCCAACGTCGAGGGTCTCGGCGTGCAGGGCGTCGTCGACGGGCATGCCGTGGTCGTCGGCCGCACCCGGCTGCTGGACGACTGGTCGATGCGGCTGCCGGGGGCGCTGGTGGAGGCGATGCGGGCAGCCGAGGCCGACGGGCGGACCGTGGTGGCCGTCGGCTGGGACGGCACCGCCCGCGGGCTGCTGGTGGTGGCTGACGCGGTGAAGGAGACGTCGGCGGAGGCTGTCGCCCAGTTGCGGGAGCTCGGCCTGACACCTGTCCTGCTGACCGGTGACAACGAGACCGTGGCCCGGTCGGTCGCCGAGCAGGTCGGTATCGACGAGGTCATCGCCGGCGTGCTGCCGCAGGAGAAGGTGGCGGTCGTCCGGCGGCTGCAGGCCGAGGGCCGGCGCGTCGCGATGGTCGGCGACGGCATCAACGACGCGGCCGCACTGGCACAGGCCGACCTCGGCCTGGCGATGGGGACCGGCACCGACGTCGCGATGGAGGCGTCCGATCTCACCCTCGTCCGTGGCGACCTGCGGGCGGCAGCGGACGCGATCCGGCTGGCCCGCCGCACACTCGGCACCATCCGCGGGAATCTGTTCTGGGCGTTCGCCTACAACGTGGCCGCGCTGCCGCTGGCGGCTGCCGGGCTGCTCAACCCGATGCTGGCCGGCGCCGCGATGGCGTTGTCGTCGGTGTTCGTGGTGACCAACAGCCTGCGGCTGCGCAGCTTCAGGTCGTCGACCGGCGGTGCACGCTGACGGCGTAGCCACCGCCGTCCCACGCCGTCCGGTCCCACGTCGACCACCGCTGGTCGAGCACGTAACCGGCGTCGGAGCACCACCGGTCGTACGCGGGCAGATCGACCGGGGCGTGCTCCAAGGGCAGGTGTGCGGCGTCCAGCCCGAAGCCGGCGACGAGCAGACCCTCTGGCGCGACGTGCGCGGCCAGGCGACGCACCACCTCCGGCTCCGTCCCGGCCGCGAGCAGCGGGATCACGTTGCCCGCCGACAGCACCACGTCGAAGACGCGTCCCAGCTCCAGCCGCGCCAGGTCCTCGCAGTGCCACTCCACGGCAGGACCGCGCTCGCGGGCGACGGCGAGCATGGACGCGCTGACGTCCACGCCGACGCAGTCGTAGCCACGGGCCGCCAGCTCGATCGCCACCCGACCGGTCCCACACCCGGCGTCCAGGACGCTGCCGCCGGGGCCGAGCAGGTGGGCCACCAGATCGGCCTCACCGTGCAGGTCGGCCCCGCCGGCTGCCGCGCGGTCGAACCGCTCCGCGTACCGCCTGCCCTCATCCTCGCCCGCCACCTCGGTCCAGCGCGTCACGAGGATCCCCAGGTCCGCGCCACGGCGTCACGCAGTCGCTGGTCGAGCTGCCGGCGGTCATGGCGGGAGACCGTGCACTCCACCACCTCGATGCCCCGTGGCCCGGCTGCCAGAGCGTCACCGAGCGCGTCCGGGTCGCCGACCCGCCGGTGGGCGACGCCGTGCGCCGAGCAGAGCGCCGCCAGGTCGGTGCCGGTCGGGGTGGCGAAGACCCGTTCGAAGGACCGCGCGTGAGCAGGCTCCCCCGGCTCCAGCCCGGCGAAGATCGAGCCGCCGTCGTCGTTGACCACCACGACCGTGAGATCGGGTCGCGCCTCGTCCAGGCCGATCAACAGCGCGTTGGTGTCGTGCAGGAACGTCAGGTCGCCGACGTACGCGAGCGACCGGGTGGGTCGGCGCGCCAGTGCGACGCCGATGGCCGTGGAGACGACCCCGTCGATGCCGGCCAGTCCCCGGTTCGCCATCACCATGCGTCGCTCGCCGACCGTGGTCGACACCGCCATCAGATCGAGGTCGCGCACCGGGTTCGACGAGCCCACCACCAACAGGCCACCGGGCGGGACGGCCGCCGAGACCGCGCGGGCGACGGTCTGCGGAGCGAGTCCGGGTAGCTCGTCGAGCACCTCGTCGATGGCTGCAAGAGCGGCTCGGTCGGCGGTTCGCCAGGCGTCCAGCCACTCGTGGTCGCCGGACACCTCGGCCCGTGCGGCGTGGAGGACCTGCGAGACGTGATGGCCGGGATCGCTCCACGGCCCCGTCCGGCCCACCGCCACCACCTCCACGTCGGCGCGGGACAGCAGCCGGTTCACCGGGCGCGACAGCGTGGGATGCCCGGTGACGACGACCCGCTCGATCGCGGCTCCCAGGTGCTCGGCGCCGAGCAGCAGCCGGTAGGCCGCCACCGGATGCGTACCGGTGCGCGAGCCGGACGACGGCTCGGCGAGCAGCGGCCAGCCGCCCTGCTCGGCAAGGCGGCGGCCCGTCCAGCCGGCTCCGTCGCCGGCGATCACCACCGTGCGCGCCCCTGCCGGCAGAGTGACGGGCTCGCCCTCCGGTTCGGGCTCGACGCGGGTCCATGCGGAACCGTCGGGGCGACCGGCGGGCCACCGCGTCGGGTCGGCACCCGGATCGGGGACGAGCGGGTCGGCCAGCTGCAGGTTGAGCTGCACCGGCCCGGGCAGGTGGCTGCGCACTCCGGTCGCGGCGGCGACCG
>CADCUY010000402.1 GCA_902806005.1 uncultured Quadrisphaera sp.
CCGATCGTCACCGGCGTCTCAGGAGCCACCCCGGTGCCCGTGCCGCTGGGCCCCGGGGCCCGGCACGACCTCGACGCGATGGCCGCGGCCGTCACCGAGCGCACCCGCGTGGCCCTGGTGTGCACCCCGAACAACCCGACCGGCACCGTGGTGGGCGCCGAGGAGCTCGAGCGCTTCCTCGACGCGGTGCCCGAGGACCTGCTCGTCGTCGTCGACGAGGCCTACGCCGAGTTCGTGCGCGACCCGCGGGCCGCCGACGGGCCCGCCGCCCGGCGCGGGCGCCCGAACGTGGTCGTGCTGCGCAGCTTCTCCAAGGCCTACGGCCTCGCCGGCCTCCGCGTCGGCTACGCCCTCGCCCACCCCGACGTCGCGGCGGCGGTGCGCAAGACCGGGGCGCCGTTCGGGGTCTCCGGCGTCGCGCAGGCCGCCGCGCTCGCCTCGCTCGCCGCCGAGGCCGAGCTGCTCGAGCGCGTCGACGCCCTGGTCGCCGAGCGCGAGCGGGTGGCCGCCGCGCTCGCCGCCCAGGGCTGGCGACCGCCCCGCTCGGAGGCCAACTTCGTCTGGCTGCCGCTGGGGGAGCGCACGGCGGCGTTCACCGAGGCGGTGGCCGCCGCCGGCCTGTCGGTGCGCCCGTTCGCCGGGGAGGGCGTGCGGGCCACCGTGGGCGAGGCCGCGGCGAACGACCGGCTGCTCGAGGTGGCCGCGCGCTTCGCGCCCGAGCCGGGGGATCAGGGGGCGCCGGAGCCGCCCTCGGCCGCGAACAGGCCCTCGACGGAGAAGTAGCGCTCGCCGGTGTCGTAGCAGTAGGTCAGCACCCGAGCGCCGTCGGGGAGGTCGGGGAGCTTCTGCGCCACGGCCGCCAGGGACGCCCCCGACGACGGCCCCACGAAGATCCCCTCCGTGCGCGCCACGCGCACCGCCCAGGCGTAGGCGTCCTCCTCGCTGACCTGGATGACGCCGTCGAGGGTGTCGGTGTGCAGGTTCTTCGGCACGAAGCCCGCCCCGATCCCCTGGAGCTTGTGCGGGCTGGGCGCGCCGCCGCTGATCACCGGCGACTTGGCCGGCTCCACCGCGTAGGTGCGCAGGGAGGGGAAGTGCTCCTTGAGCACCTCGGACACCCCGGTCACGTGCCCGCCGGTGCCCACCCCGGTGATCATCACGTCGAAGCCCTCGGGGAAGTCGCGCAGCACCTCCTGCGCGGAGGTGCGCTTGTGCACCTCGATGTTGGCCGGGTTCTCGAACTGCTGCGGCATCCAGGCGCCCGGCGTCTGCGCGACCAGCTCGCCGGCCCGCTCGATGGCGCCCCTCATCGCCTTCTCGCGGGGCGTCAGCTCGATCCGGGCGCCGTAGGCGGCCATCAGCCGCCGGCGCTCGACGGTCATCGACTCGGGCATGACCAGCACCAGGGGGTAGCCCTTGACGGCGGCGACCATGGCCAGGCCCACCCCGGTGTTGCCCGACGTCGGCTCGATGATGACCGAGTCGGGCCCCAGCACCCCGCGCTGCTCGGCGTCCTCGATCATCGCCAGGGCGATGCGGTCCTTGATGCTGCCGCCGGGGTTGGCCCGCTCGACCTTCATCCACACCTCCACCCGGTCGTCGAACAGCCTGCTCAGGCGGACGTGCGGGGTGTCGCCGATGGTGTCGAGGATGCTGTTCGCGCGCACGGGTCCTCCGGGGCTCGGGATGGGTCGGGGTCGTCGGGGTCGGGTCTCAGATGTGGAACTCGAGCATGTCGTCCTGCTCCGCCCCCGCCGCGGCGGGCCTGCGGCGGTGGTGGTCGACGCTGGCGCTGGTGGCCACGACCGAGCCCGGCGGCACGCTGCGGGTCAGCCACACGTTGCCGCCGATCCGGCTGCCGGCGCCGATCACGGTGTCGCCGCCGAGGATGGTGGCGCCCGCGTAGATGACCACGTCGTCGCCGATCGTGGGGTGCCGCTTGGTGTGGGCGAGGCGCTTGCTGACGCTGGCCGCGCCCAGGGTGACGCCCTGGTAGAGGCGCACCCTGTCGCCGAGCACCGCGGTCTCGCCGACGACCACCCCGGTGCCGTGGTCGATGGCGAACGAGGCGCCGATCCGCGCCCCCGGGTGGATGTCGATGCCGGTGGCGCGGTGGGCGATCTCGCCGAGCACGCGGGGGAGCAGGGGCACCCCGGCGGTGTGCAGGTGGTGCGCGACGCGGTGCACGGCGGTGGCGAAGAACCCCGGGTAGGCGAGCACCACCTCGTCCACCCCGGACGCCGCGGGGTCGCCCTCGTAGGTGGCGCGGGCGTCGACCAGCAGCGCCTCGCGCACCGCGGGGAGCGCGGCGAAGAACCCGTCGGCCACCCGCTCGCGGGCCTCCGGCTCCAGGCCGGGCAGCGCCAGGGCGTCCAGGAGCAGCGCGCGCAGGGCCACCAGGTCGGCGGCCACCTCGTCGGCGCGGCATCCCGGCTCGCCGGTGTAGTGGGGGAACAGCAGGCCGAGCACCCGGTGCACCAGGTGCTCGGCGACCTGCGGCAGCCGCGGCGGCAGGGCGTAGGAGCGGCGCTCGGCGGCCAGCAGCGCGGCGAAGGCGCCGGGGTCGGCGTCCGCTGCCGGCCCTGCGGCGAGGGCGGGCTCCGCGCGGACCGGGCTCGCCATGTGGTTGACGGTACAACCACCCCGGACCACGGGTCCGCCGTCCGGGCACCCACCCGCCCGGGCGGGTGCGGGCCCGCCGCTGCGGCCGGCCGGCACGCGCGGAGTTGAACCTACGGTCCCGTCGGTTACGGTGGCGTAGGTCCGCACGGTGGAGGGGGTCCCATGGGTCCAGAGGCAGTCGGCTCCACCGCAGCGCCCATGGTGCAGCTGCTCACCCCGGCGGGGGAGCGGGTCACCTCGGGCGACGACGGCGGGTACGCCGAGCGGGTCGAGCACCTCGGGCTCGACGACCTGCGCGACCGCTACCGCCGGATGGCGCTGGTGCGCCGGGTCGACGTCGAGGCCACCGCCCTGCAGCGCCAGGGCGAGCTGGCCCTGTGGGCCAGCTGCTCGGGCCAGGAGGCCGCGCAGGTCGGCGCCGCCGCCGCGCTGGCCCGCCAGGACCACGTCTTCCCCTCCTACCGCGAGCACGGCATCGCCATCGGCCGCGGCCTCGACCCCGTCGCGCTCCTGCAGCTCTACCGCGGCACCACCCACGGCGGCTGGGACCCCGCGGCGTCCGGCTTCCACCTCTACACCCTGGTGATCGGCGCCCAGACCCTGCACGCCACCGGCTACGCGATGGGCGTGCAGCGCGACGGCGCGGTCGGCACCGGCGACCCCGCCCGCGACACCGCCGTCCTCGCCTGCTTCGGCGACGGCGCGACCGCGCAGGGCGAGGTCAGCGAGGCCATGGTCTGGGCCGGGGTGTTCAACGCCCCCGTGGTCTTCTTCTGCCAGAACAACCAGTGGGCGATCTCCGAGCCGAACGAGCGGCAGATGCGCGCCCCGCTGGCCCGGCGCGCGGAGGGCTTCGGCTTCCCCGGCGTGCGGGTCGACGGCAACGACGTGCTCGCCGTCGAGGCCGTGGTCGGCGCCGCGGCCGACCGCGCCCGCGCCGGCGAGGGCCCGATGCTCGTCGAGGCGTGGACCTACCGGATGGCGGCCCACACCACCTCCGACGACACCAGCCGCTACCGCGACCGCGGCGAGGAGCAGCACTGGCGCGAGCGCGACCCCCTCGACCGGCTCGAGGCGCACCTGCGGGCCACCGGCGACGACGACGACCACGCGGCGTTCCTGGCCGACGTCACCGCCGAGGCCGACGCGGTGGCCGAGCGGGTGCGCCGCGGCGTCCGGGCCCTGCCCGACCCGGAGCCGACGTCGATGTTCGACCACGTCTACGCCGACCCCCACCCCCTGGTCGAGGAGGAGCGCGCGTGGCTGGCCGACTGGGTCGCGGCGGGGGAGGAGCGGTGAACGCGCCCGGGCACGCGCTGACCGCGGCCGCCGCCCCGCGCTCGCGCGCCGAGCGCGCGCCGCACGAGCGGCCGGCGGTGCACTCGACCCCGCGCACCACCGAGACCACCCTGGCCAAGGCCATCACCGCCGGTCTGCGGCGGGCGATGGAGGAGGACGAGAAGGTGCTCCTGGTCGGGGAGGACATCGGCCGCCTCGGCGGCGTCTTCCGGGTCACCGACGGGCTGCAGAAGGACTTCGGCGAGGACCGCGTCGTCGACTCCCCGCTCTCCGAGGCCGGCATCGTCGGCACCGCGGTGGGCCTGGCGCTGCGCGGCTACCGCCCCGTGTGCGAGATCCAGTTCGACGGGTTCATCTTCCCCGCGTTCAGCGAGATCGTCACCCAGCTGGCCAAGATGGGCGCCCGGCTCGGCGGGGCCGGGCGGCTGCCGGTGGTCCTCCGGGTGCCCTACGGCGGCGGGATCGGGGCCGTGGAGCACCACTCCGAGAGCCCCGAGGCGCTGTTCGCCCACACCCCCGGCCTGCGCGTGGTCACCCCCGCCACCCCGCAGGACGCCTACTGGATGACCCAGCAGGCGGTGCGCAGCGACGACCCGGTGATGGTCTTCGAGCCCAAGCGCCGCTACTGGGACAAGGGCGCGGTCGACCTCGTCGGCCCGCTCGACGCGGCCCCGCCGCTGCACGCGGCCCGGGTGGTGCGCCCCGGCGACGACCTGACCCTGGTCGCGTACGGGCCCACCGTGCGCCTGGCCGTGGAGGCCGCCGCGATCGCGGCGACCGAGGGCACGAGCGTCGAGGTGGTCGACCTGCGCAGCGTCTCGCCGCTGGACACCGCCACCGTCGAGGCCTCGGTCGCCCGCACCGGCCGCTGCGTGGTGGTGCACGAGGCGCCGACCTTCCTCGGCCTCGGCGCCGAGCTGGCGGCCCGGATCACCGAGCGCTGCTTCTACGCCCTCGAGGCCCCGGTGCTGCGGGTCGGCGGGTTCGCCGTGCCGTACCCGGCGGCGCGGATCGAGGAGCACTACCTGCCCGACGTCGACCGCGTGCTCGACGCCGTCGACCGCTCGATGGCCAGCTGAGGAGCGCCCCGTGAGCACCGCGACCACCCGCACCTTCGCCCTCCCCGACGTCGGGGAGGGCCTGACCGAGGCCGAGATCGTGCGCTGGCTCGTGGCCGAGGGCGACACCGTGGCCGTCAACGCCCCGATCGTCGAGATCGAGACGGCGAAGTCGCTGGTCGAGCTGCCCTCGCCGTGGGCCGGCCGCGTCGAGCGCCTGCTCGTGCCCGAGGGGCTGACCGTGGACGTCGGCACGGCGATCATCGCCGTCGGCGTCGCCGCGGACGCTGACGACGCGTCGCAGGGCCGGGACGGCGGCGCGGGCCCGTCCCGCGCGGAGCGCGAGGTCGTGGACGTGCGCGACGGCGCGGCGGGCGGCCGCTCGGCCGTGCTGGTCGGCTACGGGGTCTCCCAGGGCGCACCGAGCCGGCGCCGGCGGCGCGGGCCGGCTGCGGCGGC
>CADCUY010000403.1 GCA_902806005.1 uncultured Quadrisphaera sp.
CCGATCTGCGGGACGCTGTCGGCCACGACCGCCCCGCGCCGCCCGACCGGCCGGTCCGGGCCCACGGTGGAGTCGGCGGTGGTCTGCCGCTCGAGCTCGGCGTTGAGCGCGGCGCCGAGCAGGACCAGCAGCACGGTCAGCCAGAGCCACAGCATGCTGATGGCGACACCGGCCAGCGAGCCGTACGTCGACTCGTAGGTCCCGAGCTGGGAGACGTAGGCGAACAGCGCCAGCGAGACCAGCACCCACAGCACGGTGGCGGTGCCGGCCCCCCAGCTGATCCAGTGCCAGCGCGCCCGGGTCCGGTCGGGGGCGACGCGGTAGAGCACCGCGAGCACGACGGCCATGAGCAGCGCCAGGCCGCCCCAGACGGCGGTGCCCGCAGCGGCGTGCACACCGACGGGCGCGTCGTCGATGGCCCGCGAGACCACGCCCAGCCCGGCGATGACGGCACCGACCAGCAGCGCCCCGCTGAGCACGAGCAGCAGCGCCAGGCCGGTGCGCTGCCGCACCGTCCGGGAGTCGCCCTCGTGGTAGGTCAGCGTCAGGGCGTCGATGAGCGAGGTGGTCGCCGCGGTGGCGGTCCAGAGCGCGAGCAGCAGGGCCGTGATGCCGCGCCGGGTCAGCACCTGCGTCGAGGCGGTCGTGATGGAGGTGAGCTGGTCGGCGACGACCGTCTCGAGCGCCGGCGGCAGGCCGTCGGCGATGCCCGACAGCTGCGCGAGCGCCTGCTGCGGGGTGTTGACCGCGCCGTAGACCGACAGCGCCGTCACCAGCACGGGCGCGATCGACAGGACCGCGAAGAAGGCGATCCCGGCGCTCAGCAGCGGCAGCCGGTCCTCGTGGACGTGGCGCAGCACCCGGCGCAGCACCGAGCCCCACCCCGCCACCGGGATGTGGTGGGGCCGACTGGCGCCCACGCCCGGGACGGCGTCCGAGGCCGCACCGGTGTCGGGCATGACCGTCGTCTGCCCCGTCCGCCCACCCGCGCAACGCCGCGGAGCCGACCGGCGGGAAGCTGGTTCGGCCGGGTGGCGCCGCCTCGCGGCCGTCGGCATGACCACCGCCGGACGCGCCGGCGCCCGCGTTCGATACGCATGATCACCGCCGGACACGCCGGCGCCCGCCTTCGATACGAATGATCACCGCCGGACACGCCGGCGAGTCGCCGGTGATCATGCGTTCCGCCTCACCGACGACCCCACGCACCGCCGGCCGGCCGGGCCGTGACCACCTCTGCCGCGGCGCGGCCCCCGGGCGGACCCCGTCCACCTCGGCCACGGCCCCCCACCGCACGCGCAGCGGCCCCGCGCCGGAGGGCAG
>CADCUY010000404.1 GCA_902806005.1 uncultured Quadrisphaera sp.
CGGTGCGGGCGCCGAGCAGCCGGGCGCCGACGGCGAGCAGCCGCGCGGGGCCGGGCAGGGGCTCGACGCTGTGGACGGCGCCGGTCGGGCCAGCGAGGTGGGCGAAGGTCCAGGTGTAGAGCCCGTACTCGGCGCCGACGTCGAGGCAGGTGGCCCCGGGGCGCACGAGGGCGGCGACCCCCGCCACCTCGTCCTCGAGGAACCAGGCCCGCGGCGCCAGGTACCGCAGGACGGCGTGGAGGGCGCGCAGGCGGGTGCCGGTCACAGGAGCGGCGTCCGCAGCACGCGGCGGACGCTAGCAGCGCCCACCGGGGAGGGTCCGCTCCTCCCCGGTGGGCGCCGGCGCGTCAGCAGCGCGTGAGGTTCGCCGCGGCGTCGGAGACGTTGCCGGGGCCGCCGACGACCGTGACGGCGAGCTGGCGGCTGGTGATGTAGTCGACGCTCGCGCTGGGGACGCAGTCGCGCTTGGTGAGCAGCCGGGTTCCGGCCACGTCGTCCGACACGCTGAAGGCGCTGGCGACCACGGCGTTCTGCCACGTCTCACCGCTGGTGAGGACCACCACGTAGGGCTCGTTGTCGGAGGACTGCGTGACGGCGAGGTCGGTGGCGTAGCGGTCGGCCCCCCCGATGCGGGTCACGACGGCGCCCGTCGCCGCGGCCTCGACCGCCCGGCGCACCGCGGTGGAGACGACGCCCGTGCCGCCGACGACGACCACCCGCGTCGGCCTCAGGCGCTTCAGCTCGTTCGCGGTGGCCGCGGGCAGGCTGTCCTTCCGCGTCAGGAGCAGCGGCGTGCCACCGGCGGCCTTGACCCCCGGCAGCGCCTCCGTGGGCGACTCGCCGGTCGTGACGACCACCGCGCCACCGGGGGTCGCGTACCGCTGCGACACCTTGACCGCGGTCTCGTACCGGTCGGCTCCGGCGATGCGTTCCACGGTCGGCACGAACGCCCGCGCCTGGTCCTGGGCGGCCCTGCTCACCTTGTTCGTGCCGCCGAGGATGTAGAGCGTCTGCAGCTCCAGGCGCCGCAGCTCGGCCTCGACCTGGCGCGTCAGCCCCTGCCCGGTGGGGATCATCAGGATGGGCGCGCTGACGTTGCCGTTCTCGAAGTCCGTGCCGTTGTTGATCGCGACGGCGGGGGCGGCGAGGACGTCGGCGGCGTCGTCGCCCGAGACGAGGACGGCGACGCGGGAGCTGAGCGCGGGGTCGCGGACGGTGCGCTGGGAGACGGCGATCGCCGTCTCGTACTGGTTGGTGCCGGCGATCCGGTCGACCGTGGCGGCGGCCCCCGGAGCGGCGGAGGCGACGAGGCCGACGACGGCGAGGCAGGCGGCGAGGACGGGTGCTCTTCTCACGGCGCTCCGATCACAGGGCGCAGCCCCGCGGCCACGCTGTGCTTCGGATCCTGGCAGGGCGCCCCGCGCCGCGCCAGAGCTCCACGTCCACGGCGATGCGGATCTCGACGTCAGGCGCGGCCCGGCGCACGACGACCCTCCCAGCAGGTCACGGCGTCGTCGCGCCGTGTCCTGACGCCTCCCCGTCCTGCGCGGCCGCTCCGGGACGGCGCGCGGCGTCGTCGGTCCTGCACCGACAGCCGGGCGCCGCCGCGGGGGCCGGCCCGCTAGGCGAGCTGGCTGAGGGCGGCCGGGTCGAAGTCGCGCAGGCCGGCGGTGTCGCCGGTGCGCACCTTGGTCACCCACTGGGGGTCGGCGAGGAGCGCACGGCCGACGGCGACCAGGTCGAACTCCTCGCGCTCCATCCGCCGCACCAGGCCCTCGAGGCCGACGCGCTGCGAGCCGTCCCCGGCGAAGGCGCCGAGGAAGTCGCCGGAGAGGCCCACCGATCCGACGCTGATGGTGCGGGCGCCGGTCAGCCGCTTGGCCCACCCAGCGAGGTTCAGGCCGTCGGGCCCGTCCACCTCGGGGAACTCGGGCTCCCACAGCCGGCGCTGCGAGCAGTGCAGGACGTCGGCCCCCGCCTGCACCAGCGGCACCAGCCAGTCGGCCAGCTCCTCGGGCGTCCGCGCGAGGCGGGCGCCGTAGTCCTGCAGCTTCCACTGCGAGACCCGGAGGATGACCGGGAAGCCGGGGCCGACGGCGGCCCGCACGGCCTGGAGCACCTCGACGGCGAAGCGCGAGCGCTCGGCGAGGGTGGCGCCGCCGTAGCCGTCGGTGCGGTGGTTGGTCTCGGCCCAGAAGAACTGGTCGACCAGGTAGCCGTGGGCGCCGTGCACCTCGACGGCGTCGAAGCCGGCCCGCTGGGCGTCGGCGGCGGCGCGGCCGAAGGCGGCGACGGTGTCGGCGATCGCCCGCTCGTCCATGGCCACCCCGCGCTGAACGCCCGGACCCTCGAGCCCGGACGGGCTCTCGACGGGGGTGGGCGGCACCCAGTCGGTGCCGGGCAGCGACTGTGCGCCGACGTGCCAGAGCTGCGCAGCGATCCTCCCGCCGGCGGCGTGGACGCCGTCGACGACGGCCTTCCAGCCCGCGAGGGCGGCCTCGCCGTGGACGTGCGGGATGTCGGGGTGGTTCGCCGAGGCGGGCCGGTCGACGACCGTGCCCTCGGTGAGGATCAGCCCGACCCCGCCCTCGGCGCGACGCCGGTAGTAGGCGGCCACGTCGGGGCCGGGCACGCCGTCGGGTGAGGAGGTGCGGGTCATCGGGGCCATGACGATGCGGTTGGTCAGCTGCAGCGACTCGACGGGCAGCGGGCGGAACAGGGCGTCGACGGACGTGGCGGTCATCAGGGCCTTCCTCGGTGGAGCGGTGCGTGGCGTCACGCACCGGCAGGGCTCCCGGACGAGATCCGTGCTCGGCTACGGTAGGAGTTGACGTCAGCGTCAGGTCAAACCGGACCCGGTGCGGCGGCGTCCGGACGGAGGTGGCGCGATGCGCATCGGTGAAGTGGCCGAGCGGGCCGGGGTGAGCCCGCGGGCGCTGCGGTACTACGAGGAGCGGGAGCTGCTGCCGGCCGAGCGCAGCGCCAGCGGTCAGCGGCACTACACCGAGACCGCGGTCGCGCGCGTGAGGCTCATCCAGCAGCTGTACTCGGCCGGGCTCAGCAGCCGGGTCATCGCCCAGCTGCTGCCCTGCATGCACACGGGGATCGCCTCGCCCGCGCAGCTGCAGCTGCTCGCCGGCGAGCGCGACCGCGTCGACCGCCAGGTGCGCGAGCTCGTCGCGGCCCGCGACAAGCTCGACGCGGTGATCACCGCCGCCGCGGCGTCGGCCGAGGGTGACCAGGCCTGCGCGGCGTCCGACCGGGGCGAGGCAGGGCCCTGAGGGCCGTCGGTCGCGTCGGGCTCGTCATGGTCCTGCTCGTGGCGGGCTGCGGGCAGGACGGCAGCGAACCGGGGGGCGGCCTCCCCCCTGCCCCGCTCCCCAGCGAGGTGGCGCCGAGCCTGGTCGCCGTGACGCGCGACCACATGGCCACGTGGACCGCCGACGACCCGTCCCTGGCTCCCGGCACCGTGGTGGACCGGTCACCGGCGTACCCCGTGAGCTCCGTGGAACCACCGCCCGACGGCGGGACCACGGTGGTCGTGGGCCTGATCGGGGCGCGAGGGCCGTCGACCGAGCCGTGCGGTGCGGACTACGCGGGTGAGGCGGTGGTCGGGCCGGCAGCCGTCGCGATCGTCGTCGTCGCCCGGTCCTCGCGCGGCCCGGGCGCGTGCCCCGCCGCGGGGTGGTCGCGCTCCCTGGAGGTCGAGCTCCCCGAGCCCCTCGCCGGGCGGACGCTCGTCACCTGGGACGGGATCCCGATCTCCGTCGCGCCGCCGCAGCCCTGACCAGCGCGCGGTACGGTCCGCGCTGTGACGCCGTTCGCGGGCATCCTGCCCCCTCCGCGCTCCTGACCGGAGCGCCCCTCCCCTGACCTGCCACCGCCAGGTGGCCGGTCCCTCCGCTGTGCGCGCTCCGCAGACGCCCCTCTGCCACGGCTCACGCTCGGAGCGCCCGCATGCCCTCGTCCCCGTCGTCCGCACCCTCTGACCACCACCGCCCCGCCGCACTCCCCAGCGCCCGGACCGGCCTGACCCAGGTCACCGCCGCCGCCGTGCTCTGGGGCACGACCGGCGTCGTCGTCCAGCTCCTGCGCGAGGCCACCGCCCTGAGCGCGGTGAGCATCGGCTTCCTCCGCCTCGCGGTGGCCGCTGCCGTCCTGCTCGCGCTCGCCGCCCCGCGCCTCCGCTCGCTGTGGGGCCACCTGCGCTCGGCCCCGTGGGCGCTGGGCATGGTGGGCGCGGGTCTGGGCGCGTACCAGGTCCTGTACGTCGTCGCCGTGACCTACGCCGGGGTGGCGGTCGCCACCGTCATCAGCCTCGGCCTGGCGCCGGTGCTGGTCGCGGGGTGGGAGAGCCTGCGCGCCCGTCGCCTGCCCGACGGCGGCACCGTCGCGGTGCTGGTGGCCGCCAGCGCGGGTCTGGTGCTCGTCACCCTCTCGACCGCGCAGCCGACCGCGGCGGCGCCGCGTCCACTGCTCGGTCTGCTCGCGGCGGTCGGCTCGGGGCTCGGCTACGCCGCCACCACGGTGCTCAGCCGGCACGCCGCCCAGCGGGTGCCTCCACGGGAGCTGACCACCGTCTCCACCGCTGTCGGCGCGCTGGTCCTGGCTCCTGCGGCCCTGGTCAGCGGCGTCGCGGTTCCTCTCGAGCTGGCGCCCGTGGTGATGCTGCTGCACCTCGGGGTGGTCGCCACCGCGGTGGCCTACGGCCTGTTCTACGCGGGGCTGCGCACCACCGCGGGCAGCGCCGCCGCAGTGCTGACCCTGCTGGAGCCGCTGACCGCCGCGCTCCTCGCCGTGGTGGTGCTCCGCGAGCCCCTGCCCGTCTCCGCGATCGTGGGTGGGGCGCTCCTGCTCGGCGCCGTCGGTGCGCTGCACCTGGGCCGAGGTGCCCCCGTCCCTGGGCGGTCGGTCGGTGCTGCCACCGGTCGTCGCCGGCGTGGCGCGCGGTGAACGCGTCTGCACGAGCGGGGCTCACGGAGGAGGGCCGGTGGCCGCTAGCGTGCCCGAGGTGGCCGACCTCGGCGTCGCAGAAGCCGTCGCGGCCTCCCCCCTGGTTCCGGTCGGCGTCGTCGTGGCACGGCGGCACCTCGCCGGGGGCGCGCCGTCCTGCTGGTGAGCGTGCTGGTGGCGACCTGGCCGGTGCGTCCGGCCTCACCCGCGCTGCGTCCTGCCGTGGCTGCTGGCCAGTGGCGCTGCAGCGCGGGAGGCTTCGAGCATGGCCACCACCCGGCAGCGCGGGACCACCGCCATCACGCCGACGATCGTCGCGACCTTGGCCGTCTTCGCCGGCATCGCGGCGTTCCTGTACGGCGTCGGGGTCCTGCTGCCCTACTACGCCAACGGCCTGCACCGCTTTCCGCTGTCCGAGGTGGCGGGCGGCGCTCACGACCCGAAGGACCTGT
>CADCUY010000405.1 GCA_902806005.1 uncultured Quadrisphaera sp.
GCTCTCGTGCTCGGTGGCGGTGTCGTGCTTGTGCGGCGGGTACGAGCTCCAGTTGCCCGCGGGCGTGACCACCTCGACGACGATGACGGCGTGCGCCGCGGAGGTGCCCGCGCCGGCGAGCTCGTGCACCTCGCGGCTGCACCGACCGGCGCCGCGCAGCTCCACCGGCACCTGCGCGGCGGGCACGTGCCGCACCGGCAGCCGCTCGGCGCCCGCGGGCACCACCGCCCCGGCCAGCGCCAGGCGGGAGCCCTCCGGCGCCCCGGTGCCGCGCAGCACCGCCGGGGTGCCCTGGGGCAGGTAGAGCACGTCGGTGGGCCCGGCGAACGGGCCCGGGCGGCCCGCCAGCGCGTGCTCGGCGCCGTCGACGAGCACCGAGGCGCCCCCGCGCAGCGGGACGACGACGACCTCGCTGTCGCCGGTGTCGAGCTCGACCTCCTGCGAGGCCGCGAGGTCGAGCACCCGCAGGGAGCTGTGGCCCCACCCGGCGCTGGCCGGGGTGATGACGACGTCGTAGGGCCCCTGGGCGGTCGACCCGGCGGGCAGGTGGCAGCGCGCGGCGTCGGCCGCGGAGCGCGCGGTCACCGCACCAGCGAGACGGCGGTGTCGACCGCGCCCGCCACGTCGTCGTCCGGGGGGTAGAGCAGCGCGCGGCCGACCACGAGGCCGCGCACCGACGGCAGGGCCAGCGCCTTGCGCCACGCGGCGTAGGTGGCCTCCGGCGCGGCCACCGGGTCGCCGCCGAGGATCAGGGTGGGCAGCGTCGTGGCCTCCATCACCCGCTCCATGTCGTCGACGACGGGCAGCTTCAGCCAGGTGCGCGCCGAGGTGGCGCCCAGGCCCTGCGCCACGTGCACCGAGCGGATCACGCCCTCGGGCGTGAGGTCGTTGACCACCCGGCCCTCGCGGCGGCGGGAGGTGAACGGCTCGACCATGGCGACCTTCCCGGCCCGGGCCAGGTCGGTGACCGCCCGCCCGCAGGCCTCCAGGGTGCTCGCCGTGCCGGGGTCGTCCAGGGCGATGCGCAGCAGCACCTTGCCGGCGTCGAAGCCGGCCTCGACCACGCCGGTCACGTCGTAGGCGGTCATCCGGTCGTCGAGCTCGAAGCTGGCGCCCGCCAGGCCGCCGCGGTTCATCGAGGCGACGACGACCTTGCCCTCCAGCGCGCCGAGGAGCAGCAGGTCCTCGGCGACGTCGGCGGTGGCGAGCAGCCCGTCGACGCCGGGCCGGGCCAGGGCGGTGCGCAGCCGGTCGAGCAGCTCGGTGCGGCTGGCCATGGCGTCGGGGCGGCCCCGCACGCTCAGGGCGCCGCGGGCGGGGTGGTCGGCGGCGACGACCATCAACCGGCCGTCGTCGCCGGTGAACGAGGGGCGCCGGCGGCGGGCGGCGAGGGCCTGCGCGACGGCCTCGGGGCGGCGGGCGCGCAGCTCGGTGACCTCGGCGTAGGTCCGGCACAGGGGCGCGGCGGGCTCAGGCACGAGCGGCACTCTCCACGGGGGGTCGGACGGTCCGGGCGCGGGCGACGTGCGCGTCCACCTCGGCGGCGGTCGGCATCGCGGTCGAGCACTCCAGCCTCGAGGCGACGATGGCGCCGGCCGCGTTGGCGCGGGTCAGCACCTCCTCCAGCGGGCGGCCCGCGAGCAGGCCGTCGATGAGCGAGCCGCCGAAGGCGTCGCCGGCCCCGAGGCCGTTGACCACCTCCACCGGCGTCGGCGGCACGGTCACCCGCTGCTCGCGGGTGGCCCCGAGCACCCCGCGGGGCCCCTGCTTGACCACGGCCAGCTCCACGCCCGCGGCGAGCAGGGCGTCGGCGGCGCGGTCGGGGTCGGTCTCGCCGGTGGCCACCGCGCACTCGTCCTGGTTGCCCACGGCCACGGTGACGCCCTCCAGCGCCCGGCGCGCCTGCTCGCCCGCCGCCTCCCGGGAGGTCCAGAACACCGGCCGGTGGTCGAGGTCGAGCACCGTGTGCGAGCGCCGCCCCCGGGCCGCGAGCGCGGCGTGGTGGGCGGCGCGGCTGGGCTCCTCGCAGAAGCCGGTGAGCGTGAGCCACAGCAGGTCGGCCCCGCGCACCGCGTCGAGGTCGAGGCCCTCGGCGGTCAGCTGCAGGTCGGGCGCGGTGGGCCGGCGGTAGAAGTACAGCGGGAAGTCGTCGGGCGGCAGGATCTCGCAGAACGTCACCGGCGTGAGGTGGTCGGGGTCGACGACCACGTGGGCGTCGTCGACGCCGAGCTCGCGCAGCGCCCGGCGCACGAAGCGCCCGAACGGGTCGTCGCCGACCCCGGTCACCAGCGCCGCGCGCCGGCCCAGGCGGGCGGCGGCGACCGAGACGTTGGCCGCGCTGCCGCCGAGGAACTTGCCGAAGGTCTCGACGTCCTCGAGGCCGACGCCGACCTGGAGCGGGTAGACGTCGACCCCGCTGCGGCCGACGACGAGCACCTCGGGAGCGCTCACGACGCCGTCCGGTCGGCGCTGAGCTCGTGCTCCAGCGCCGAGAGCTCCGCACCGCCGGCCATCAGGCCCACCAGCTCGTCGCGCGGCAGCTCGGCCTTGGGGGCGTCGCACACCGAGCGGCCGCGCTTGAGCACGACGAACCGGTCGCCCACCGGGTAGGCGTGGTGGGGGTTGTGGGTGATGAACACGACGCCGAGGCCGCGGTCGCGCGCCGCCGCGATGTAGCGCAGCACCACGCCCGACTGCTTCACGCCCAGGGCGGCGGTCGGCTCGTCGAGGATGAGCACCCGGGCCCCGAAGTGGACGGCGCGGGCGATCGCCACGCACTGGCGCTCGCCGCCGGAGAGGGTGCCGATGGGCTGGTCGACGTCGCGCAGGTCGATGCCCATCCGCGCCAGCTCCTCGCGGGTGGTGCGCTTCATCCGCGCGCTGTCGAGGAACGGCCCGCGGCGCAGCTCGGAGCCGAGGAAGAAGTTGCGCCAGATCGGCATCAGGTCGACGACGGCGAGGTCCTGGTAGACGGTGGCGATGCCCCGGTCGAGGGCCTCGCGCGGGGAGGTGAAGGTCGTGTCCTCGCCGTCGACGCGCAGCACCCCGTCGGTGTGCTGGTGCGCCCCGGCGATGATCTTGATGAACGTGGACTTGCCGGCCCCGTTGTCGCCCAGGACGCAGGTGACCTCGCCGGCGCGCACCACGGTGCTCACGTCGGCCAGCGCCAGCACGTTGCCGTAGCGCTTGCCGATGCCGTCGAGCTCGACGAGCACGGTGCCCGGCGGCGGCAGCTCGGTGCGGCGGGCGGCCTGCGCCGCCTGGCGCGCGCTCACTCCCGGTCCCCGGAGACCCGGCGGCGCACGAGGTCGTTCAGCACGGTCGCGCCGAGCAGCATCACGCCGAGGAAGAGCTTGTACCAGTCGTTGTCCCACTGGGCCGCGGGGATGCCCTGCTTGGTCATCCCGAAGATCAGGGCCCCCAGGGCGGCGCCGACGGCCGAGCCGTAGCCGCCGGTGAGCAGGCACCCGCCGATCACCGCGGCGATGATGTACTCGAACTCCAGGCCGATGCCCAGGTTCGCCTGCACCGAGCCCGACCGGGCCATGGTGATCATGCCGACCAGCCAGCCGCACAGCGAGACGGCCATGAACAGGCCGATCTTCACCCGGGCCACCGGCACCCCCACCTGCCGCGCGGCGCTGCGGGCGCCCCCGACGGCGAAGATCCAGTTGCCGGCGCGGGTGCGGGTGAGCACCACGGTGGCCACGACCACCAGCAGCAGCCACCACAGCACGCTGATCCGCACCGAGACCCCGCCGAGGCTCAGCGAGCTGGCGAAGACCGCGCGCACCGAGCCCCAGCCGTCCAGCCCCGAGACGCCGGTGGCCAGCACGGTGCCGGTGACCAGCTTCGTCACCGCCAGGTTCAGGCCCTGCAGGACGAAGAAGGTGCCCAGGGTGACGATGAAGCTGGGCAGCCGGGTCCTCAGCAGCAGCACCCCGTTGAGGGCGCCGATGAGCAGGCTGAGCACCAGCGCCAGCCCCACCCCGGCCCACGCGTTGAGCGTGAGCTGGTAGGCGACCAGGGTGGCGAACAGCGCCGAGGTGGCGGTCTGCACGCCGGCGGAGAGGTCGAACTCCCCGCCGATCATCAGCAGCGCCACGCCGACGGCCATGATCCCCAGCAGCGAGGCGGCGTCCAGCACGTTCGCCACCCCCGCGCCGGTCCGGAACGACGGGGCGAAGACGAGGAAGAACGCCAGCACGGCGATCGCCCCGACGGCCGCCCCGAGCTCGGGGCGGGTGAGCGCCTTGCGCAGCGGCGAGGTGCTCGCCAGCCGCTCGTCGGCCGGCGGCGCGGGCGCCGCGGTGGTCAGGGTGGCCACGGGTCTGCTCCGGCTCGCCCGGGGCTCAGCGGGTGCCGGCCGCGGCGTACTCGGCCACGGCGTCCGCGTTGTCCTGGGTGACGAACCCGGGGCCGGTCAGGATCGGCGCGCCGCCGCCGATGGTGTTGCCGTTGGTGGTGTACAGGTTCAGCGCGACCACCGGCAGGTAGCCCTGCAGGTAGGGCTGCTGGTCGACGGCGAAGAGCAGCGACCCGTCCTGGACGGCGGAGATCACGTCGGCGTCGACGTCGAAGGTGGCCACCTGGGCCTCGCTGCCGGCGCTCTCGACGGCGGTGACCGCCGCCGTCCCCACCCCGTTGTTCAGGGTCAGCACCCCGTCGATCGAGGGGTCGGCCTGGAGGGTGGAGGTGATCGTGGCCTCGGCCTCGGCGAGGTTGGAGACGTTGACCTGGAGGTTGGTGGCGGTGCCGCCGAGGGTCTCCGCGGCGCCCGCGCAGCGGTCCTCGAGCCCGACGTTGCCGGCCTCGTGGATCACGCACAGCAGGTTGGTGACGCCGGCGTCGGCCAGCTGGCTGCCGGCGCCCTCGCCCGCGGTGCGCTCGGACTGGCCGACGTGGGCCAGCGCGCCGAACTCCGCCGACTGCGCCTCGCCGGAGTTGATGGTGATCACGGGGATGCCCGCGCCGACGGCGGCCTCCACGGCGTCGCGGACGCCGTCGGGGTTGGCCATCGAGACCACGAGGCCGTCGACCTCCTGGGCGACGGCGCTGTCGATGGCCTGGCTCTGCTCGTTGGGGTCGCCGGAGCCCTGGTAGGTGACCTCGACGCACTGGGCGGCGCCGGCGGCCTCGGCGCCCTTCTTGACGATGTCCCAGAAGGTGTCGCCCTGCTTGCCGTGGCTGACGACGGCGATGGTGCCGGTGGGCTCCTCGCACGAGGTCGCGGCGGCGCCGGGCGCCTCCTCCTCGGCGGCGGCGCCGCCCTGGGAGCTGCAGCCGCCGAGCACCAGGACGGCGCCGAGCGCGCCGGCGGCCAGGAGGCGGGGACGACGGACCGTGGGGCGGGGACGGGACATGGACGACTCCTTCGTCAAC
>CADCUY010000406.1 GCA_902806005.1 uncultured Quadrisphaera sp.
CGCGAGGTCTACGCAGCGTCACATCCTCGCGCCCTGGGCTGAGCTCGAGTGGCCCGGCCCGGGGCCGCCGTCCCGACCGACCGTCACTCAGCGTGACATCACGGATGACCGGGGAGCCGGGGCGGGAGCGGGTCGCTGAGGTAGTCTCCGCGCATGGCGGGCGAGGCGCGGGCGGTCGCCGCCCCCGCCGTCCCGGGGGCCGCGGTGCTGGGCCCCACCGGGCGCCCGGTGACCGACTTCCCCGTCCCGCCACCGCTGACCGGGGTGGGGCCCGCGCGGATCATCGCCATGTGCAACCAGAAGGGCGGCGTCGGCAAGACGACGACCACGATCAACCTGGGCGCGGCGCTGGCGGAGTACGGGCGCAAGGTCCTGCTGGTCGACTTCGACCCCCAGGGCGCCCTGTCGGTGGGCCTCGGGGTGAACCCCCACGAGCTGCAGCGCACCGTCTACACCCTGCTGATGGACCGCCGCACCGACGTCCGCGACGTCGTCCACCGCTCCCGGGTGCCCGGGGTCGACGTGCTGCCGGCGAACATCGACCTGTCCGCCGCCGAGGTGCAGCTGGTCAACGAGGTCGCCCGCGAGCAGGCCCTGGTGCGGGGGCTGCGCGGGGCGATGGACGACTACGACGTCATCATCGTCGACTGCCAGCCCTCCCTGGGGCTGCTGACGGTGAACGCGCTGACCGCCGCGCACGGGGTGATCATCCCGCTGGAGTGCGAGTTCTTCGCGCTGCGCGGGGTGGCGCTGCTGGTCGAGACCATCGAGAAGGTGCAGGACCGGCTCAACCCCGCCCTGCAGCTGGACGGGATCCTCGCCACGATGCACGACGCGCGCACCCTGCACAGCCGCGAGGTCGTCGCCCGGGTGGTGGAGGCGTTCGGCGACCGGGTGTTCGAGACGGTGATCGGGCGCACGGTGAAGTTCCCCGACGCCTCGGTGGCGGCCGAGCCGATCACCACCTACGCACCCACCCACGGCGGGGCCACCGCCTACCGCCAGCTCGCGCGCGAGCTGGTCGCCCGCGGCGGGGCGGCCTGAGCGGGGGCACCGCGACGGCGGGCGACCCCGCGCTGGGCGAGCGCGGCGCCGCGGGCTTCACCGTCCACCTCGAGGTCTTCGACGGTCCCTTCGAGCTGCTCCTGGCCCTGGTCACCGCCCGGCGCCTCGACATCACCGAGGTGGCGCTGGCCACGGTCACCGACGACTTCCTGGCCCACCTGGCGCAGCGGCGCGCGCAGCCTAGGTGGGACCCGGGCGAGGCCAGCGCCTTCCTCGTCGTCGCCGCGACGCTGC
>CADCUY010000407.1 GCA_902806005.1 uncultured Quadrisphaera sp.
TCGTCCAGTGGACGGGCGAGCGCCGACAGCACCGCCGCGGCCTCCGCCGCCGGGAGCGCGGTGGGCAGGGCGGCGGGGTCGCCGTCGGCCCAGGTGCCGAACTGCGCCACGTAGTGCGGCCCGCCGGCCTTGGCGCCCGGGCCGACCGCGGAGCCCTTCCAGCCCCCGAACGGCTGGCGCTGCACCACCGCGCCGGTGGTGGCGCGGTTGACGTAGGCGTTGCCCACCTCGACGTGCTCCAGCCAGTGCTCGACCTCCGCGTCGTCCAGGCTGTGCAGCCCGCCGGTGAGCCCGTAGCCGGTGGCGTTCTGCCAGGCGATCGCCTGGTCGAGGTCCCTCGCGCGCATCAGCCCGAGCACCGGGCCGAAGACCTCGGTGGTGTGGAACCAGGAGCCGGGCGCGACGCCGTCGCGCAGCCCGGGCGACCACAGCCGCCCGCTGTCGTCGAGCCGCCGCGGCTCCACCAGCCACCGCTCCCCCGGCTCCAGGGTGGTCAGGGCGCGGAGCAGCTTCTCGGACGGCGGCTCCACCAGCGGGCCCATCACCGCCCCGGGGTCGGTGCCCCAGCCGACCCGCAGCGAGCGGACGGCGTCGACGAGCTGGCGGGTGAACCGCCCCTGGTCCCCGGCGCGTCCCACGGAGCCGACGGCGATGAGCAGCGAGGCGGCCGAGCACTTCTGGCCCGCGTGCCCGAACGCGGAGCGCAGGGCGTCGGCCACGGCGAGGTCGGGGTCGGCGCTGGGGGTGACCACGAGGGCGTTCTTGCCGGACGTCTCGGCGACCAGGTGCAGGTCGGGGCGCCAGGAGCGGAACAGCGCGGCGGTCTCGGTGGACCCGGTGAGCACCACCGCGTCGACGGCGGGGTGGGTGACCAGCCGCTGGCCCACCTCGTCGTCGGGGGCGTGCACCAGCTGCAGGACGTCGGCCGGGACGCCGGCGGCGTGCAGCGCGGCCACGCCCACCTCGGCGCAGGCCCGGGTGGGGCCGGCGGGCTTGAGCACCGCGGCGCTGCCCGCGGCGAGCGCCGCGAGCGCCCCGCCCAGGGGGATCGCCACGGGGAAGTTCCACGGCGGGGTGACCACGACGACCCGCGCGGGGGTGAACCGCGCCCCCGGCACGGCGTCGAGCTCCAGGGCCCGGTCGGCGTAGTAGGTGGCGAAGTCGACGGCCTCCGAGATCTCCGGGTCGGCCTGCGCGACGGTCTTGCCGCCCTCGTGCGCCATCACCGTCAGCAGATCACCGCGGGCCGCCTCGAGCGCGGCGCCGGCGGCGCGGAGCACCCGGGCGCGCTCGGC
>CADCUY010000408.1 GCA_902806005.1 uncultured Quadrisphaera sp.
CGCGGTGCCGCCGTCGGGGGTGCGGGCGGCGCGGTCCTGGGCGAGGGCCCCGACCGGCTCGACCGGCACCGCCTGGCGGCGCCGCCGCGCCAGCACCTGCTGCACCGCGTCGTCGTCCAGGCCCTCGAGCCAGGCCGCGGCGGCCCGGCGGAACGCCGCGACGTCGCTGCTCGCCTCGGGCGAGGCCCCGCCGTCGGGGGAGGCCGGCAGGGGCAGGGCGTGGCGCAGGGCCACGTCGTCCTCGCCCGCGCCCGCGACCAGGTCGGTCAGCACGTCGGCCCACGTCGTCGCCAGCAGCCCGACCGTCAGGTGGATCGACCGGTCGTCGGTGGTCTGCGCGGAGTGCAGCCACCCGCGCGGCAGGTACAGCGCGTCGCCGGGCTCGAGGACGACGTCGACCTCCGGGGGCCTGCCGCCCACGGGGTCGGGCCCCAGCCGGTTCGACGGCTGGCTCTTGAGCGGCAGCTCCACCACCGGGGGGTGGATCGTCCAGTGCTTGCGGCCGTCGACCTGGAGCACCAGCACGTCGTGGGTGTCGTGGTGGGGCTTGAAGCCCTGCGCGCCGGGCGGGGTGACGTAGACGTTGACCTGCGTCTGGTGGCCCAGCTCGGAGGAGAGGTCGCGGCAGAAGGCGGCCAGCGGCGGCCACACCCGGTGCAGCGCCTGCAGCACGATCGTCGCGCCGTCGGCGTGCGCCGCGGCGATCCCGTCGGGGTCGGGCATGTCGCCGATCCGCTGCCCGCCGGCGTTCGCGGCGCGGGTGAAGGCGCCGCGGGGGATGCCCGCGCCGTCCTTGACCATCGTGAAGAACGGGGTGCGCAGGCCGCGCGGGCCCAGCAGCTCGTCGACGTCGGCGGGGGTGAGCAGGTCGTCGAAGCCGCCGGCGTCGCCGCGGTCGGCGGCGCGCACCAGCAGGGGCCGGGCGTTCCAGTGCTCGGCGGCGAAGCGCTCGCGGCTGATCGCGAAGCAGCGGCGCAGGGGGGAGGGGCTCAGCGCACCTCCGGCCCCCGCCTCAGCGGGGGCCGGAGGGGCGAGCGAGGTGTCGGTCGCCACGGTGCTCCTGTCGGCTCAGGCGTTCCGCGAGTCCGTCCCGGAGGGGTCCGAGCCGGCCGGGTCGACCTGGGTGCTGTCGCTGTCGCCCGCGTCGGCGTCGCCGCCGGAGAGCTTGTCCTTGGCCTTGTCGAGCAGGCCGCCCGAGTCGGCGTCGCCCGCCGCGGCGTCGGTGCCGGCCGGGTCGACGCCCGAGGGGTCGACCTGGGTGACGTCGCTGTCGCCGGCGTCGGCGTCGCCGCCGGCGGGGGTGCTGCTGAGGTTCGTCGTGGTGATGTCGTCGTCGCTGAGGGACATGCGGCCTCCCGGCTGGGTCGGTGGTGCCTGCGGAACTGCTCCGTGCCTCGCTGGTGGTGCGGCCCCATCCTGGCGCGGCGCACCGACGGCCGCGATCCCGGGGTGGGGCCGCACCTCACTCGCCCGGCCTGGTCACCCCGAACATCAGCACCCGGCGCTGGACGTCGTAGAAGACGGTCTCGGTGCTGCGCAGCACGTCCTGCAGGTTGTCCGCGTCGTCGGCGTCGATCGCCAGCACCTCCTCCCAGGCGCCCTGGTCGAGGACGAGCTGGAGGGTCCAGGTGCCCAGGCCGCCGGACTCCGAGGCGGTCCAGCTGAACTGGTAGTGGCTGAGCTGGCGGACCTTGATGCTGTCGTCGGTCACGCGGGGCGTGGGTGAGCTCATGGTGGTCCTCCGCAGGGCGGGGCGGCCCCCGGCCCGGACGGGCGAGGGGCGGGCGCCGCGGCGCCCGCCCCTGCGTCCTGCCCTCGGCCGAGATCGACTAACGCGCCGGGACCGACCGACGCGTCGAGATCAGCCGCCGCCGCCGCCTCAGCGGCCCAGGCCGGCGCGGTCGACCTTGCGGTGGAAGCGCATCCCGGCGAGCCCGCCGAGGATGGCCCCCACGAGGGTCACGGCGGCCACCAGCAGCAGGGTCACGATGCTCCCGGTGGTCAGGTCGTCGCCGCTGACCGGGATGCGGGGCAGGCTCAGCTGCGAGAGCACGTCGAACTGCGCGCCCGCCACGGCCACGAGCACGGCCACCACCAGGGCGATCACCACCGCCCACAGCCACACGGCCAGGCCCTGCTTCAGCCCGTCGAACCGGGCCATCCGGCCGGCCACGTAGCCCCCGCAGTAGTAGGCGACGAAGAGGACCACCAGCAGGGCGATCGCCCCGAGCAGGCCGGTGCCCGTGGGGTCGGCCACCGCGCGCCCGGCCGCCTCGTCGGGGGTGGTGCCGTTGGCGGCGCCCACGGCCGCGCCCACGGCGCTCAGCAGGGCGAGCAGCACCACGGCCATCCCGGTCGCGGCCAGCCACCCGAAGAAGGCGGAGCCGATCTTGATGCCGCCGTAGCGCTCCTTCTCGCGGGCCACCACCGAGTGCCGGTCGGTGCTCAGCCCGCCGCCGTGCGGAGCCGGGTCCTGCACGGGGTGCACGGGGGCGGTGTCGTGCTCGACGGTCGACGCCGGGCGGGGCGGGCCCTGGCGCCCCTGCGGGGCGGTGGGGTCGTAGGCGCTGCTCATCGTGGACGTCCTCTCGGGCCCGCGCCCGGGCCCCGGGCGGGGCTCGTCGCTCGGGCGGCCGCTTGATCAGTTCCCGCTGGCCTGACGGTGTAAACCCGCGGCCTCCGCCGGGGGCGGACCGCTCCGCTGCGCGAGGGCCCGGTCACGCTCCGGCGTGCCCGGGCGCCCCGGCGCGCGGCGCGGGAGGCTGGGCCGGTGGCAGGCACCGGCACGCTCACCGTCACCCGCCCGACTGGGCCGCACCGCGACGCCCGCCGCCGCTACCGGCTGCTCGTGGACGGCACCGAGCGCGGGACGCTGCCGCCCGGGGGCGAGCTGGCGCTGCGGCTGCCGGCCGGCCGGCACGTGGTGCGGGCGGCGATCGACTGGACCGGCAGCCCCGAGCTGGCGGTCGACGTCCGGCCCGGACGGCGGACGGCGCTGCGGGTGGAGCCCGCCGGCTCGGCCGTGACCGCCCTGTTCCACCTGGTGGGACGCCGCCGCTACCTCAGGCTGGTGCCCGTGGCCGGGTGAGCCGGCGCCTCGTCGAGGCTGATCGTCTGCCCGCGCAGGGGCACCCGCAGCAGGTGGCCCAGCCCCTCGTCGGTGGCGCGCTGCACGAAGTGCGACAGCGGGGAGCGGAAGACCCGGTAGTCGTCGTGGTGCACGGGCACCGCCGTGCGCGGCCGCAGCCGGCGCAGCGCGTCGACCCCCTGCACGTCGTCCATGGTCACCGTGGAGAACAGCACCCGCGTGCCGCCCAGGTGCACCACGGCGACGTCGACGTCCGGGTGGCGCTCGCGGACCGCGTCCAGGTGCGCGCCGGTGAGGGTGTCGCCGGAGACGTAGACCCGCCGGCGCACCCGCCCGGCGACGCGGTGCTCGAGCAGCGAGCCCATCACCGGCGGCAGCACCCGGCCGAGGACCCCGCGGGCGTGGACGGCGGGCAGCGACTCGATGCTCAGCACCTCGCCGCCGGCGCCGTCCCGGGCCAGCTCGTGCCGCTCCCAGGTGCGCAGCGGGCGGACGGCGAAGCCCGTGCGGCCCAGGCGCCGCGCCGCGTGCTCGGTGGTGACCAGCGGCACCGCCCGGTCCAGCCCCCGCCTCGCGACCCGGTCGAAGTGGTCGCCGTGCAGGTGCGAGAGCACCACCGCGTCGAGGGCCGGCAGGTCGGGCGGCTGCAGCGCGGGCTCGGTGAGCCGGCGCGACCACAGGCCGCGCCCGAGGTACGCGCGCTGGCCGGCGTGCAGGAAGTTGGGGTCGGTCAGCACCGTGAACGACCCCAGCCGCAGCACCGTCGTGGCCGTGCCGACGAAGGTCAGGCTGTCGCCGCTCACGCGGCGGTGCCCGCGACGTCGAGCACGGTCTTGACCCAGCCCTCCTCGCGGCGGTCGAAGTGCTCGTACGCCTCCAGCGCGCCGACGTCGAGGCCCGGCTCCTGCGTGATCACCCGGGCGGGGTCGACCGCCCCGGTGGCCGTCAGGCCGAGCAGCTGCGGGACGTAGCGGCGGTGCTCGGCGTTGCCCATCTTCAGGACGAGGTTCTTGTTCATCGCCTGGCCGATCGGGAAGCTGGTCATGGTCGGCGGGTAGACGCCGATGATGCTCACCGTGCCGGCCTTGGCCACCGACTGCACGTACCACTGCGCGGCCTGCGACGGCGCGTCGCCCGGCCGCCACAGCCCGTCCCGCTCCGCGGTCTCCGGAGCGACCTGCGCGACCTCGCCCGCGAACGCCTCCGCCTGCTCCTCCCCGGCCTGCGCCGCCGGCCCGCTCTTCGGGCGCTCGGCCTCGACGCCCACCGCGTCGATCACCCGGTCGGGCCCGGCGCCGCCGGTGATCTCGGCCAGCACCGCCACCGGGTCCTCGGCGTTGAAGTCGACCGCCTCCGCGCCCAGGCGGCGGGCGGCGTCCAGCCGGGAGGGGACGCCGTCGACGGCGATGACCCGCCCGGCGCCCTGGACGAACGCCGAGAGCACCGCGAACAGGCCCACCGGCCCAGCGCCGTAGACGGCCACCACGTCGCCGTCGCCGACCTCGGCGAGCTTCGCGCCGAACCAGGCGGTCGGCCAGATGTCGGAGCAGGTGATCGCCTGCGCGTCGGTGACCGGCTCCGGCACCCGCACCAGGCCGACGTGGGCGAAGGGGATCCGTGCGAACTGCGCCTGCAGGCCGTCGAAGGCGCCGGAGGCCTCGGGACCCCCGAAGAACGCGGTGCCCGCGGTCTTCCCGCCCGGGTTGGCGACGTCGCACTGGGAGTAGTACCCGGCGCGGCAGTACGAGCAGGTGCCGCAGGCGATGGTGGAGGGGACGACGACGCGGTCGCCGGGGCGCAGGTTGCGCACCCCCGGGCCCACCTCGCGGACGATGCCGACGCCCTCGTGGCCGAGCACGGTGCCGGGCCGCATGCCGCTCATCGTGCCGCGCACGAAGTGCAGGTCGGTGCCGCAGATCGCGCTGGTGGTCAGCTCGACGATCGCGTCGTACGGGTCCTGGATGCTGGGGTCGGGCACCTCGTCGAGGCGGATGTCGCCGACGCCGTGCCACACGATGGCCTTCATGACGGGCGCCGTACCCGGCCGGGTGATCGGTACGCAGGGCACCCGCACGCGGCTCCCGCGCCGGGCCCTCAGCCGGGCTCGCCGCGCCGCTTGCGCCGGGTGACGACCACGAGGTCGACCACGGAGAGGGCCACGAGGGCCAGGGCGACCACGCCCAGCCACGCCGGGCCGCCGCCGGCGAGCACCGCGGCGCCGACGGCGACCCACAGCAGCAGGCCCGCGGAGGCCAGGACCAGCCGCAGCGTCAGGGCGCTGCGCG
>CADCUY010000409.1 GCA_902806005.1 uncultured Quadrisphaera sp.
CGGGCTGCGGCGGCTCGGCGAGCCCCGCGGCAGCGGCGGCCTTGCGCTCGGCGATGGTCAGCCTGGGCGCCTCGGCGTCCTCGGCGGCGGCCGCGGCGCGCCGCCGCGCGCCTGCACCCGCGGGCTGGGGCGCGCGGATCCGGCCGCGGCCGGCGTAGGAGACGGTGCGGCCGAGGCGCTCGGCGTCGAGGCCTGAGAGCCGGTGCCCGTGGGCGAAGAAGGGCCGGCGCACCAGGAGCGCGACCACCGGGTGGGAGAACAGCACGACGACCACGAGGTCGATGAGGCTGGTCAGCCCCAGGGTGAAGGCGAAGCCGCGCACGCTGCCCACGGCCAGGACGTACAGCACCGCCGCGGCGAGGAAGTTCATCGCGCCGGAGATGAGGATGGTGCGGCGCGCCCGCTTCCAGCCGGTCTCGACCGCGGGCACCAGCGGCCGGCCCTCGCGCACCTCGTCGCGGACCCGCTCGAAGAAGACGATGAACGAGTCGGCGGTGATGCCGATGCCGATGATCAGGCCCGCCACGCCGGCGAGGCTCAGCCGGTAGCCGATCGCCCAGCCGAGCAGGCAGATGGCGAGGTAGGTCAGGGCGCCCGCGACCGCGAGGCTGCCGATGGTGACCAGGCCGAGGGCGCGGTAGGTGACCAGCGAGTACACCGCCACCAGCACCAGGCCGATGGCGCCGGCGAGCAGGCCGCGCTGGAGCTGCTCGGCGCCCAGCGTCGGGGTGATCTCGTTCGCCGTCCGCTCCACGAAGGAGATCGGCAGGGCCCCGAACTGCACCTGGTTGGCCAGGGTGGTGGCGCTCTCCTGGGTGAAGGAGCCGCTGATCCGGGCCTGGCCGCCGGGGATGGGGGTGCTGACGCTCGGCGCCGAGAGCACCGCGCCGTCCAGGACGATGGCGAACTGGTTGCGCGGCGGCTCCAGGCTCGACAGGCGCGCGGTCGACTCGAGGAACACCTCGCCGGCGGGGCCGTCGAGGTTGAGGTCGACCCCCCACTCGTTGGTGGCCGCGCCGGTCTGGGTGACCCCGAGGCCGGCGGTGGCGGCCTCGATGTCGGTGCCCTGGATCTCGACCGGGCCGAGCACGTACTTGGCGAGGCCGTCGGCGTCGCAGGTGACGATCGGCGCGCCGGGGGCGTCCTCCAGGGAGGTGCCGACGGCGACGGGGTCGGAGCAGTCGAGGGCCTCGAACGCGGCGATGATCTCCGGGGTCAGCCAGGCCAGGTCGCTGGGGTCGGCGGGCTCGGCCGGAGGCGCGGTCGGGTCGGCCGGGGGCGCCGCGGGG
>CADCUY010000410.1 GCA_902806005.1 uncultured Quadrisphaera sp.
CAGCGGCAGCACCCGGGTGGTCGAACCCCCGGCCGACGTGCCCCGCCCCGCCCGGCGCCGGCGCTGGCGGCTGGTCGCGCTGCTCGCCGCCCTGGTGCTGCTCCTCGCCGGCGGCGGCTTCGGCTGGGCCGTGGTCGCGGGCCCGCTGCAGCAGGTGCCGGTGCCCCAGGTCGTCAGCGCCAGCGCCGACGAGGCCACGACCACGCTGACCGCGCGCGAGCTGACGGCGGAGGTCACCGAGGTCTTCGACGAGGAGGCCCCCGCCGGCGAGGTCGTCGGCACCCGCCCGCCCGCGGGCACCAGCGTGCGCACCGGGACCGCGGTGGAGCTGGTGGTCTCGCGCGGGCCCGAGCTGTTCGCCGTCCCCGACCTCGCCGGCCAGACCCGCGAGGCCGCGGAGGCCAGCATCACCGGCGCCGGGCTGGCGCTCGGCGCGGTCGCCGAGGAGTTCTCCGAGGACGTGCCCGCCGGCACCGTGGTCTCCCAGCAGACGGCGGTCGGCGAGCGGCTGCGCAGCTCCACCCCGGTCGACTTCACGATCTCCCGCGGCCGGCAGCCGATCGACGTCCCCCGGGTGGCCAACCGGGCGCAGGCCGACGCCGAGCGGGCGGTCACCGACGCCGGGCTCGTGGTCGGCGAGGTCAGCCGCGAGCGCAGCGAGACGGTGCCCGCCGGCTCGGTGGTGCGGGCCGAGCCCGGCGAGGGCCAGCTGTTCCGCGGCGACGCCGTGGACCTGGTCGTCTCCGACGGGCCGCCGCTGGTCGCCGTGCCCGGGGTGGTGGGCCAGCAGGTCGACGCGGCGCGGGCCGCCCTGCAGGCCGCGGGGTTCCAGGTGGGCGTCGAGAACATCCTCGGCGGCTTCTTCGGCACCGTGCGCTCGCAGTCGGTGGCGCCGGGCCAGGAGGTGCCGAAGGGCTCGACGATCGTGCTGTCGGTGGTCTGAGCCCCACGCGAGCCCGGGGGCTCAGGCCTCGGCCGCCCCGGCGCGCCAGTAGCCCCGGAAGGTCACCGCGGCGCGGGGCCAGCCGCGGTCGGCCACCAGGTGTCGGCGCGCCGCGGTGACCGCGCCCGCCTCCCCCGCCAGCCAGGCGTACGCCGGCCCGCGCAGGTCGCCCGGCGCGGGCGCAAGCCGGGCCACGGCGGGCACCAGCAGCGAGCCGTGCGGGCGCCCCTCGCGGGCCAGGTGCACCACCCGCACCCCCGCCGGGGCGAGCAGCGGCATGGCGTCGGCCGCGGTTGGCACCTCGAGCACGGCCGTGCCGCTGGCCCGGGCGGGCAGCCGCTC
>CADCUY010000411.1 GCA_902806005.1 uncultured Quadrisphaera sp.
CGACCGGCACCACCAGCGCGGACCTCCGGCACGGACCGGAGCCCGCTCCCGGCTCCCGAGCAGCGGACCGGGCTCCGGGGCGCGTGCTCACCGGCACGCTGCTGGCCAGCTCGACGCTGACGATCACGGCTGCGGCCATCATCTCCCCGAGCCTCCCCGAGATGGCGAGGGTCTTCTCCGGGGTCCCCGCCGCCGACCTCCTGGTCCGCCTCAGCCTGACGATCACGTCGCTGACCATCGGCCTCACCGCCGCGGTGGCCGGCGTGGTGACCGACCGGGTGGGCCGCAAGCCGGTGCTGGTCGCTTCCCTGGTGCTCTACGCCGTGGCCGGGACCGCCGGGTGGTTCGTGTCGGACCTCCACCTGCTCCTCGGCGCGCGGGCCCTGCTCGGCGTCGCGGTCGGCGGCGTGACCACGTCGGTCAGCGCCCTGATCAGCGACTGGTTCGACGGCGAGCGGCGCGGCGCGGTCATCGGGCAGCAGGCGGCGTTCGCCAGCCTGGGCGGGGTCGTCTTCATCCCCGTGGCCGGCGTGCTCGCCGGCATCGCCTGGGACGCTCCCTTCTGGCTCTACGCGTCCTCGCTGCTGGTCGTCCCCTTCGCGGTCCTCGGGGTCAGGGAGGCCCGGCCCCGCAGCTCGGGCCCCGAGCCCGTCGCGCCCGGCACGGGAGGCTCCGGGCCGCGCTCGCCCGCGGGCAGGGCCCTCGCCCTGCCGTACGCGGTGGCGGCCGGCGCCACCCTGGTCTTCTTCATGACCCCGACCCAGCTGCCGTTCCTGCTCCAGCGCTTCGACGCCTCCCCCGCGGCGGTCGGCGTCGCCGTCGCCGCCGGCACGGCCAGCAGCACCGTCGCGGCCCTGGCGTACTCCAGGGTGCGCCGCCAGCTGAGCCAGGAGCTCGTCACCGCGGTCAGCATCGGCCTGCTCGGGGCGGGATGGCTGGTCATCGGCCTCGCCGGCGGGCTGCCGCTGGTGCTCGTGGGCGCGCTGGTCGGTGGCCTCGGGCTCGGGCTGATCGTCCCCACCCTCAACCAGTGGGTGGCCGGGCTGGTGCCCGCCCCCCGCCGCGGACGGGCCCTCGGCGGCCTGGTCTCCGCCATCTTCCTGGGCCAGTCCGCGTCGCCGCTGGTCCTCCAGCCGGTGGTGGACGCCGTCGGCACCAGCACGGCGTTCCTCCTCACCGGGGCCGCGGCGGGCGCGGGCGCCGTCGCGCTGGCCGTGGTGCTGCCGCGGCGCGCGCGACGAGTGGGCACCGGCACGAGCGCCTGAGCGCGGGCCCGCGCCGGCCG
>CADCUY010000412.1 GCA_902806005.1 uncultured Quadrisphaera sp.
GCCGCGGCGCGCGCCGGGGTGGCGCCGGCCGTCAGCGTCACGCCCCCACCCCGGACGGTGCGCCCACGGTCAGGCGGCGGTGACCGGCTGGGCGGGCTGCTCCGGCAGGGTGGCCAGAGCAGCCCGGGAGAGCTCGACCAGCCCGGCGAACGCGGCCGGGTCGTTGACGGCGAGCTCCGCCATCATGCGGCGGTCGACCTCGACCTCGGCGATCTTCAGGCCCTGGATGAAGCGGTTGTAGGTCATGCCGTTGGCGCGGGCCGCGGCGTTGATGCGCTGGATCCACAGCCGGCGGAAGTCGCCCTTGCGGGCGCGGCGGTCGCGGTAGGCGTAGACGAGGGAGTGGGTGACCTGCTCCTTCGCCTTCCGGTACAGCCGCGAGCGCTGGCCGCGGTAGCCGCTGGCGCGCTCGAGGGTCGTGCGGCGCTTCTTCTGGGCGTTGACGGCCCTCTTGACGCGTGCCACGGGGGTGCTCCTCGGGTGGTGGGTCTGGGTGGCGGGGGTGCCGGGACGGCCGGCGGCGGGTCAGCGGAGGCGGGCGGTGGCCCGCGTCAGCGACCGAGCAGCTTCTTGACGCGCGGGACGTCGGCCGGGGCGATCTCGGTGTCGACCGCGAGCTTGCGGATGCGCCGGCTCGACTTGACCTCGAGCAGGTGCCGCCGGTTGGTGTGCTCGCGGGTGATCTTGCCCGAGCCCGTCACCTTGAAGCGCTTCTTGGCCCCGCTGTGGGTCTTCTGCTTCGGCATGGCTGCCTGGGTTCCTCTCGTGGGGGCGCACGGGGCGTGCGCCCGGGGGTGGTGCGGGCTGGGGGACGGCGGTGCCGGTCCGGAGCGTCAGCTCGCGGGCTCGGCGCCCGCCGGGGCCGGGGACTGCTGGACCGCCGCCGCCGCCGCCGGCTGGGCCGGGGCCTGGGGCGCCGGGGCGGCAGCCTCGGCCTCCGCGGTGTCGCGGCGCTTCTTCTGCTCGGCCTTGGCGTCGGCCTTGCGCTTCAGCGGCCCGATGACCATGACCATGTTGCGGCCGTCCTGCTGGGGGGAGGACTCCACCGCGCCGAGCTCGGCGACGTCGGTCGCGAAGCGCTGCAGCAGGCGGTAGCCCATCTCCGGGCGGGACTGCTCACGACCACGGAACATGATCATGACCTTGACCTTGTCGCCGGCGTCCAGGAAGCGCACGGCCATGCCCTTCTTGGTGGCGTAGTCGTGCGGGTCGATCTTCAGGCGCAGCCGGACGGTCTTCAGCACGGTGTTCGACTGGTTCTTGCGAGCCTCGCGGTCCTTGATCGCGGCCTCGTACTTGAACTTGCCGAAGTCCATGAGCTTGCAGACCGGCGGCTTCGCCTGCGGGGCGACCTCGACCAGGTCGAGGTCGGCCTCCTGCGCCAGGCGCAGGGCGTCCTCGACGCGCACGATGCCCACCTGCTCGCCGTTGGGGCCGACCAGGCGCACCTCGGGGACGCGGATGCGGTCGTTGATGCGGGGTTCGCTGATGTGGTGCTCCTTCGACGCGGTCCTCGGTGGCCGCCGCGGTCGGAGCAGGTCTCCGCCGGCGAGCGCCGCACGGGGACCAGACCCGGTGCGCCGCACGGCCACGGGAGCACCCGGCGCCGTCGACGACGACGCCCGAGGGCACCCGCGGCGCCCCGGGTGGGGGCCACGGCGACCGGGACCCGGCGAGCGCTGCCCGGGTCCCTCAGGAGGGAGCTCGGGAGCGCTGCAGCGGGTGGGAGGCTGGCCTCCGCTTGGCGCACCGGGCCCCCGTGCGCCGCGGGGGCGCGCGCGGGACCGGTCGGTCAGGCTCCTAGGTTAGCAGGGTGAGCCCGGCCGACGATCCCTCCGCAGCCCCCGCCGTCACCGGCTCCGCCGGCTCGGACGCCCTGGACAGCCCCGTCGACAGCGCCGTCCGCGACATCGCCGACGTCGCCGCCGTGGAGGTGGTGACGACCGCGGCCGTGCACCTGATGAGCGCGGCCGCCGTCAAGTGCGGGCTGGCCGAGGACGCCGACGCCGCCGGCCACCGCGACCTGGGCGAGGCGCGCGTGCTCATCACGGCCCTGGCGGGGCTGGTGACCGCGGCCGCCCCCGACATCGGCGACCAGCACGCGCGGGCCCTGCGCGACGGGCTGCGCTCGCTGCAGCTGGCCTTCCGCGAGGCCTCCGAGCACCCCGACCCCCTCGGCCAGGGCCCCGGCGAGCGGCTGACCGGCCCGGTCAGCTGACCGGCCGTCAGCTGGTCGGCCGTCAGCTGGTCGGCACCGGCCGCGGGGCCTCGTCCAGCAGCGCCGCGAGCTCGGCCTCGGCCCGGCGCTGGCGGCGGCGCAGCCACAGCGAGGCCACCACCAGGCCGACGAGCAGCAGGTAGGCCGCGGCGGCGAACGGGCTGGTGACCAGCGAGGTCAGGTCGCCCTGGCTGATCGCCAGCTCGCGCCGCAGCTGCTCCTCGGCCATCGGGCCGAGGATCAGGGCCACGACCAGCGGGGCCACGGGGTAGCCGTAGCGCCGCATGAGCAGCCCCAGCGCCCCGATCGCCAGCAGCACCACGACGTCGGCGACGAGGAAGTTCAGCGCGTACGAGCCGAGCGCCGCGAACAGCAGGATGCCGGCGTAGAGGTAGTGGCGCGGGATCTGCAGCACCTTCACCCACAGCCCGATCAGCGGCAGGTTGAGCACCAGCAGCATGACGTTGCCGATGTAGAGGCTCGCGATCAGCGCCCACACCAGCGGTCCCTCGCTGCCGAACAGCTGCGGGCCGGGCTGGATGCCGTAGGCCTGGAAGGCCACGAGGATGACGGCCGCGGTGGCGGTGGTGGGCAGCCCGAGGGTCAGCAGCGGCACCAGCACCCCGGCCGCGGCGGCGTTGTTCGCGGCCTCGGGGCCGGCGACGCCCTCGATCGCGCCGTGGCCGAACTCCTCCTTGCGCCGCGAGAGCCGGCGCTCCGCGGAGTACGACAGGAACGTCGCGACGTCGGCCCCGCCCGCGGGGATGCTGCCGATCGGGAAGCCGATCGCCGCGCCGCGCAGCCACGGCCGCCACGACCGCCGCAGGTCGTCGCCGGTCAGCCAGGTGCGCCAGCTGCCGGTGACCGGGATGACGCGCACCGGCCCGTGCCGCATCCGCGTGGCGGTGTGCAGGGCCTCCCCCACCGCGAACAGCCCGACCGCGACGATGACGACGTCGATGCCGTCGGCGAAGCTCGGCAGGCCGAGGGTGAAGCGCTGCTGGCCGGTGAGGGTGTCGGTGCCGACCAGCCCGAGGAACAGCCCCGCCCCGAGCGAGACCAGGCCGCGGGGCACCGAGGAGCCGAGCAGCGCGCCCACGGTGACGAAGGCGACGACGATGAGCGCGAAGTAGTCGGCCGGCCCCAGGCGCACGGCCAGTCGGGCCACGGTGGGGGCCAGCAGGGTGAGCAGGACGGTGGCGATGGTCCCGGCCACGAACGAGCCGATCGCGGCCGTCGCCAGCGCGGCGGCGCCGCGACCGGCGCGCGCCATCCGGTTGCCCTCCAGCGCGGTGATGATCGACGCGGACTCGCCGGGGGTGTTGAGCAGGATCGACGTGGTCGAGCCGCCGTACATGCCGCCGTAGTAGATGCCGGCGAAGACGATCAGGGCCGCCTGGGGCTCCAGGGTGTAGGTCAGCGGCAGGAGCAGGGCGATCGCCATCGCCGGGCCGATGCCCGGCAGCACGCCGACCGCGGTGCCGAGGAAGACCCCGATCAGCGCGTAGAGCAGGAACTGGGGCTGGGCGGCGGCGGCGAAGCCGTCGAGCAGCGCGCCGACGTCACCCACCGGGGCCACGCCCGTTCAGCACCGGCACGAGGTCGAGCAGCGGGCCCGGGGGCAGGGTGACCCCGAGGCCCGCGGCGAAGACCAGCTGCACGACCAGGCCCAGCACCAGCCCGAGCAGGGGCCCGCGCCACCACGGCCGGGCGCCCAGCGCCCACGCCGTCCCGCCGAACAGCACCGCGGCCGCGAACGCCCAGCCCACCACCTCGATCAGCGCCAGGTGCGCGACGAACGCCGCGACGACCAGCGCGGTGGTGCGCCAGTCGTCGCGGACGCCCGGGTCGACGTCCTCGCCGCCCTCGGCCTCCCCGCGCCGCCCGCGGGCCAGCCCCGCGAGCACCAGCCCGGCCGCGGCGACGAGCAGGAGCCCGACCGCGACCGGGAAGGCGCGCGGTCCCATCACGCTGGCGGAGCTGGGCACGGCGATGCCGAAGCTGCCGACGACCGTGTACAGGCCCAGCGCCAGGGCGCCCAGGGCGACGACGAGCTCCCCGACGGGCCGCCCCTCGTTCGACGAGGGGGCCGGCGCGGGCGAGGGGGCCGGCGCGGCGCTGCTCACGACGTGACGAGCCCGATGTCGGTCAGGGTGGTCCTGACCTCCTCGATCTGCGTGGTCAGCTCCGCCCCGAAGTCCTCGCCGGGGACGAACGCGTCGGTCCAGCCCCGCTCCTCGAGCTCGGCCTCCCACGCCGGGGTGTCGTGCAGCTGGGTGACCAGGTCGACCAGCGCCTGCTGCTGCTCGGCGTCGACGCTGCCCGGGGCGACCACGCCGCGCCAGTTGGTCAGCTCCACGTCGTAGCCGGCCTCGACGATCGTCGGGGTGTCGGGCAGCTGGGTGCTCCGCTCGGCGCTGGAGACCGCGAGCGCCCGCAGCTCCCCGGCCTCGACCTGCTCGGCGTACTCGCCGACCCCGGAGATGCCCGCGTCGACCTGCTCGCCCAGCAGGGCGGCCAGCGACTCGCCGCCGCCGGAGTAGGCGATGTAGTTGAGCGACGAGGCCACCTGCTCGGCGGGCACCCCGCCCTCGCGGATCAGCGTCGCGGCGAGGATCTGGTCGGCGCCGCCGGCGGAGCCGCCGGTGATGGCCACCTCCTGGCCGGTGGCCACGACGTCGGTGACGAGGTCCTCCAGGGTCTGGTACGGGCTGGAGGCCGGCACCACGACCACCAGCGGCTCCTCGGTGAGCTTGGCGATCGGCGTGGTGTCCTCCAGCCGCACCTGCGCGGCGTTGGTCTCCACGGCCCCGACCATGACCAGGCCCATCACCATCAGGGTGTTCGGGTCCTGCTCGTTGGCCAGCTGCGCCAGGCCCACGGTGCCCCCGGCGCCGGTGACGTTGGAGACCTGGGCGCTGCCGACCAGGCCCTCGTCCTGCAGGTGCTGCTGCATCGCCCGACCGGTCTGGTCCCAGCCGCCGCCGGGGTCGGCGGGGACGACGATCTTCAGCCGGTCGATCGCGGCGCCGTCCTCGCCGCCGCCACCGCCCCCTCCCCCGCCGGCCAGGCCGCCACCGCCACCGCCGCCGCCCCCGGAGGAGCCGCCGCACGCGGTCAGGGCGAG
>CADCUY010000413.1 GCA_902806005.1 uncultured Quadrisphaera sp.
GGCCGGCCGCCCCGCCGCGGCCCCGCGGCGCCGTCCCCGCGCCCTCCCCGACGCTGTGGCGCACCCTCGACGCGCGGCTCGGGTGGCTCACCGGGGGGCCGCTGCCCGAGCGGTTCGCCCGCTGGGACACCCCGGCCACCACCTACTACGTGCTCCAGGGCGCGGTGACCCTGCTCGTCCTCGTCGGGCTGGTGATGGTGCTCTCGAGCTCGTTCGTGGAGTCCATCGACGACGACCGGGCCTCCTACGCCCTCGCCGTCAAGCAGGCCGTCTTCGCCGCGGCGGGCGCGGTGGTCCTCGCCGTCGTCTCGCGGGTGCCGATCGCCTGGTGGCGGCCCGCGCTGCGGCTGCCGGCCCTGGCGGTGGTCGGCGCCGCCGCGCTGCAGCTGCTGGTCTTCACCCCGCTCGGGGTCGAGGTGGGCGGCAACCGCAACTGGATCGGCGTGGGCGGGTTCACCCTCCAGCCCTCCGAGCTGGTCAAGCTCTCGGCCGTGCTGTGGTGCGCGGCGGTGCTGACCCACCAGCGCCGGCACCTGCACCGGCTGCTGCCCGCGGTGGTGCCCGTGGCCGTCGGCGTCGGGCCCGGCATCCTGCTCGTCCTCGCCGGGCGCGACCTCGGCACCTCCCTGGTGCTCGGCCTCGTCGTCGCCGCCGCCCTGTTCGTGGCCGGTGCGCCGCTGCGGCACCTGGCCGCGCTCGCCGTGCCGGTGCTGCTCGCCGTCGCGGCGCTGGTGGTCGCCGACCCCGACCGGCTCGGGCGCTTCGCCTCCTTCACCGGCGGGCACACCGACGCCGAGGGCGTCGGCTGGCAGTCGCTGCACGGGCTGTACGCGCTGGCCTCCGGCGGGCTCACCGGCGTCGGCCTGGGCGCCAGCCGCGAGAAGTGGAGCTGGCTGCCCGAGGCCCACAACGACTTCATCTTCGCGATCGTCGGCGAGGAGCTCGGCCTGCTCGGGGCGCTGAGCGTGCTCGCCCTGTTCGCGGTCGTCGCCTGGTCCTGCGCCCGGGTGGTCCGCGCCAGCGACGACCTGTTCGTCAAGGTGCTCGTCGGGTCGGTGATGGCCTGGGTGCTCGGCCAGGCCGCGATCAACATCGCCGTGGTCACCGGCATGGCGCCGGTGGTCGGCGTGCCGCTGCCGCTGATCTCCTCCGGCGGCTCCGCGCTGCTGGCCACGATGGCCGCGCTCGGCCTGGTGCTGGCCTGCGTGCGGAGCCTGCCCGGGGCCTCGCGCGCGCTGCGCGCCCGGCCCGGGCTGGTGCGCCGTTCGCTCGCGGTGG
>CADCUY010000414.1 GCA_902806005.1 uncultured Quadrisphaera sp.
GCCTCCGCATCCGCCCCCGCCGTCGCCTCCGTCGCAGCCGCGGGGTGGTCGTCCTGCCCCCCGTCGTCCCGCGGCGCCGGCGCCCCGGGGGGTGCGCCGCCCGTGCGGGTGCTCATGCCTTGAACACGTGCCGGCGGATCGCCGCGGCGTTGGAGAAGATGCGGATGCCGAGCACCACGACCACCCCGGTCGAGAGCTGCGCCCCCACCCCGAGCTGGTCGCCCAGGTACACGATCACCGCGGCCACCACCACGTTGGACAGGAACGAGACGACGAACACGCGGTCGTCGAAGATCCCGTCCAGCAGGGAGCGCAGGCCGCCGAAGACGGCGTCCAGCGCGGCGACCACCGCGATCGGCAGGTAGGGCTGCAGCACCGGCGGCACCGCCGGCTGCAGCACCAGTCCCAGCACGATCCCCAGCAGCAGTCCCAGGGCCGCGATCACGAGCCGTCTCCTCCTCCGTCGGTGCTGCGGGCGAGGTCGCCCGCGCGGGCGGCGTCGGCGCCCACGGCGTCCACCGTGCCACCGTCGGCCCCGCCGCGGGGCGAGACCCGCGCGTAGCGCAGCACTTCGGCGCTCCCCCCGGGCAGCGCCAGCTCCTCGTGGGCGGTCGAGGTCACCGGCATCCCGTACTCCGCGCGCAGGGTCTGCAGGTACAGGCCCGCGGGCGAGGCCGAGTAGCGGGCGGCGAGGTCGGTGGGGTCGCCGAGGGCCTCGACGACGTACGGCGGGGACAGGGGGGTGAACCCGACGAGGATGGCCTGCCCGGCGACGCGGATCGAGGCCAGCGCGGTCAGGCGCTGCCCGTTGATGGCCACCGCCTCGGCGCCGGCGCCGAACAGCCCGTTGGCCACCACCTGCAGGTCGCGGTCGATGACCAGCCCCTCGCTGGAGTCCGCGGCCTCGCGGGGGTCGTCGCCGACCCCGGCGTCGCGGGACCCCGGGGCGTCGTCCAGGACGATCCGCAGCCCGGGACCGGTCACCGGCAGGGTCGCGGCGAGCACCCCCAGCTGCTCGGTGCGCTCGACGACCTCGTCACCGTCGCGCCCGAGCGCGGCCGCCTGCCGGGCGTCGATGGCGGTGCGCAGGGCGTCGGCCTCGGCCTGGGCGGCGTCGGCCTCGGCGCGGCGGTCCTCGATCTGGAGCAGGAGCTCCTGGCGGTCCTCCGGCGGGGCGGGGCGCCGCAGGTCGGCGACGGCCCCGGCACCGGCCAGGCCCAGCACCAGGGCCAGGGCGCCGTGGACGACGGCGCGCCGCCGCCGGCGCTGCG
>CADCUY010000415.1 GCA_902806005.1 uncultured Quadrisphaera sp.
GCGGCACGGCCGGAGCGCCGCCCCGAGACCCGCTCCGGCAGCCGGCCCGCCGTGCGTACCACGCCCGGGCGCCACCCCACCGGCGACCTGGACCCCCTCATCGCCGCGCTGGCCACCCCCGACCCCTCCGTCCGCAGCGCCCCCCGCCCGCTGCGCCGCTCGGCGGGCCTGTGGGTCACGGCCCTGCTGGCCGTGGTGCTGGTCGTGGCCGTGACGGTGGCGTGGCAGCAGCTGCCGCGCCTGCGCGGCGCGCTCGGCATCGCCCCCGCCCCGTCGGGCACACCCGTGCTGCCGGTCGACGGCTCCGGCGCGCCCTCCGCCGAGCCGCCCGCACCGGAGCCCGCGGCCGAGCCCGTCGCCGTCACCGAGGTGAGGGCCCTCGACCCCTTCGGCGACGTCACGGAGAACGACGAGCTGCTGCCCCTGGCCGTGGACGGCGACCCCGCGACGGCGTGGGCGTCGAGCACCTACAGCAGCGCCGCGCTCGGCGGCCTCAAGCGCGGGGTCGGCGTCGACCTCGTGCTCGCCGCGGAAGCCCCGGTCACCGAGGTCGAGCTGCTGGTCGGCGGGGGCGGGGGCACCGTCGAGGTGCGCACCTCCCCCGACGGCGGCTACGACGCCAGCACGGTCGTGGCCACCGCCACGGTCGGCGACGGCGCGGGCGGCCCGGTGGTCGTCCCCCTGCCGGAGGGCACGCGGACGCCCCACGTGGTCCTGTGGTTCACCACCCTGCCCTCCACCCCTGACGGCTTCGTCGTCGAGCTGTACTCCGCCGCCGTCCGCTGACCCGGCGCCGCGGACCCGCGGCGTCGCACGGGCCACCACCAGCGGGAACACCGGACCCCTGCGGCCCGTTGACGCCCCTGGCGCCGACCGCTCCCCGCGAGCGGCCACCCGCCGACCAGCACCACCCGCGAGCCCCGAGGAGCCGACAGACCGTGCCCACCACCGCCCAGACCGACGTCGCCACCACCGCCCCGGACGCCGAGGGCGAGGTGCTCGACCTGGTCGTCGTCGGCTCCGGCCCCGCCGGCTGGACCGCCGCGATCTACGCGGCCCGGGCGAACCTGGCCCCCGTGGTGGTCGCCGGGTCGGTCACCGTCGGCGGCGCGCTGATGAACACCACCGAGGTGGAGAACTTCCCGGGCTTCCCCGAGGGCCTGCAGGGCCCCGAGCTGATGGACCGGATGCAGGCCCAGGCCGAGCGGTTCGGCGCCCGCGTCGTCTACGACGACGCCGTCTCCGCCGAGCTCACCGAGCCGGTCAAGACCATCACCACCGGCGGCGGCCAGGTGTTCCGCGCCCGCGCCGTCATCCTCTCCACCGGCTCGGTCTACCGCGAGATCGGCCTGGAGAACGAGAAGCGCCTCTCCGGCCACGGCGTGAGCTGGTGCGCCACCTGCGACGCGGCCTTCTTCCGCGAGAAGGACGTCGCCGTGGTCGGCGGCGGCGACTCCGCGATGGAGGAGGCCACCTTCCTCACCCGGTTCGCCCGCAGCGTGACCGTGGTGCACCGCCGCGACCACCTGCGCGCCTCGAAGATCATGCAGGACCGGGCGATGGCCGACCCCAAGATCCGCTTCGCCTGGAACAGCGAGGTGGCCGACGTCCTCGGCGAGGACAAGGTCAGCGCCCTGCAGCTGCGCGACGCCGTGACGGGCGAGGAGCGCCGGCTGGACGTCTCCGGCGTCTTCGTCGCCATCGGGCACGACCCCCGCACCACCCTGTTCGCCGGGCAGGTCGACCTCGACGCCCAGGGCTACGCGGCGGTCGAGGGCCGCAGCTCGCGCACCAACCTGCCGGGCGTCTTCGCCTGCGGCGACGTCGTCGACCACGAGTACCGCCAGGCGATCACCGCGGCCGGCTCCGGCTGCGCGGCCGCCCTGGACGCCGAGCGCTACCTCGCGGCCCTCGACTCCGAGGGCTCCGCGTTCGAGGCCGCCCTCGAGGCCGCCGAGGTGGGCGCCGCGCTGTGAGGCGCGCCGCCCCCCGCACCACCGTCCCGCACCCGCCCCACCCCACGGAGGAACCCATGAGCGCACGCGCCGTCACCGACGACACCTTCACCGCCGAGGTCCTGGAGGCGGGCAAGCCCGTCCTGGTCGACTTCTGGGCCCCGTGGTGCGGCCCGTGCCGCCAGGTGAGCCCGATCCTCGACGAGCTCGCCACCGAGCACGCCGGCAGCATCGAGGTCGTCAAGCTCAACGTCGACGAGAACCCGCAGGTCACCGCCCGCTACGGCATCACGTCGATCCCCGCGCTGAACGTGTACTCGGGCGGCGAGGTCGTGAAGTCGATCATCGGGGCCCGCCCGAAGCCGGTGCTCGTCAACGAGCTCGCCGACTACCTCGGCGCCTGACCCCACCCCCCGCACCGGCGCCTCCCGACCACGACGGGCGGGCGCCGGTGCAGGATGGGGTGGTGCACACGCTGCTCCGCCGAGGTGACCGCGGGCCACGGGTGTCCGCCGTCCGGGCGCAGCTGGTGCGGGTCGGGATGGCCGAGGCCGTCAGCGGCCCCGACGAGGACCCCGCGCTCTTCGACGAGCGCCTCGAGCTGGCCGTCCGGCACTTCCAGCAGCGGCGGTCGCTCACCGCCGACGGCGTCGTCGGCCGGGAGACCACGCGCGCGCTCGACGCGGCGCGGTGGCGGCTGGGCGACCGGATCCTGCGCCACGTCCCCGGCCACCTCGTGGTGGGCGACGACGTCGTCGAGCTGCAGCAGCGCCTGGCCGGGCTGGGCCTCCACACCGGCCACGTCGACGGGTTCCTCGGCCCCGACACCGAGCGGGCCGTCCGGGAGCTGCAGCGCGCCTCCGGCGAGGCCGCGGACGGCGTGTGCGGCCCGGCGACGCTGCGGGTGCTCGCCCAGCTCTCGCGCACGGTGACCGGCGGCGACCCCGTGGCCCTGCGCGCCCAGGAGGCGGTGCGCCGCGCCGGCCCGCACCTGGCCGGCCGCGTGGTCGTGGTCGACCCCGCCGGCGGGGGCGAGGACCGCGGCGTCAGCGGCCACGGGCTCGACGAGGCGGACGTGGCGCTGGGCGTCGCGCAGCGCCTCGAGGGGCGGCTGTCCGCCCTCGGGGTGACGGCGGTGCTCACGCGCGGGGCCTCCCAGGACCCCGACCTCGCCGCGCGGATCGCGCTGGCGGACGCCGTGGGCGCCGACCTGTTCGTCTCCCTGTGCTGCGACGCCAGCGCCAGCGACGGCGCGAACGGCGTCGCGACGTCGTACTGGGGCACCGGGGCCGAGCAGGTGCGCTCCCCCGTGGGCGCGCGGCTGGCCGACCTGGTGCAGCGCGAGGTGACCGCGCGCACGCCCCTGGTCGACCTGGGAGCCCACCCGCGGACCTGGGACGTGCTGCGCCTGACGCGCGTGCCGGCCGTGCTGGTCGACCTCGGCTACCTCAGCTCCCCGCACGACGCGGCCGTGCTCTCCGACGAGCGGCACCTGGGGGCGATCGCCGACGGCCTGCTCGCCGCGGTGCAGCGCCTGGTGCTGCCCGAGGAGCACGACGCCGCCACGGGCACGCTCTTCCTCGGCAGCTTCGACGACGACCGCGGGGCCGTGGCTCCCCGCTCCTGACCGTCCCGCGCTCGCCGGACGAAGGTGGCGCGGCCCTCACCAGCACGCTGCGGCTACCGACGACACGCCGATGCCCCCGGACCCGGTGCGGTGCTCTCGCAGGATCCTGGTGAGGGGCGCCGTCCCGGGCCGTCGCTCAGGCGCTCGACCGACCTGAGCGCCGCCCGTCTGCGCTAGCGGGCGCCCGCGAGGCTCAGCGAGCCCAGGAGCTGCTCCAGGGCGGCCTCCACGTCCTCGCGCCAGGCCAGCGCCGAGCGCAGCTCCAGGCGCAGGCGCGGCACGCGCGGGTGCTCGCGCACCACGGTGAACCCGACCGCCTCGAGGAAGCCCCTCGGCAGCAGGCACGGCGGCGCGGCGCCTGCGCCCTCGCTGCCCGCGCCCGGACCGGCGGCGTCGGCCGCACCGTCGAGGGCGAAGGCCTCGATCGCCCGCACCCCCCGCCGCGTCAGGTCCTTGGCCACGCCCTGCACGAGCATCCGCGCGATGCCGGCCCCGCGGTGCCGCGGGTCCAGGCGCCCCGCCGTCAGCAGCACCGCGTCGGCGCTCACCGGCGAGCTGGGCAGGGCGACGGCGCGGGGCACGTGCACGGGCGGCGCCACGGCCACGAAGCCCACCGGCTCCTCCCCCACGTAGGCCACCCGCCCCGCCAGGCCCCACGTGAGCAGCAGGGAGGAGAGCCACGCCTCCTTCTCGAACGCCGGGTCCCCGGAGCGCGCGGCCTGCGCGGCGGCCGCGGCGTCGAGCTCCCAGACCACGCACCGCCGGCACGGCGCGGGCAGGTCGCCGAGGTTCTCCAGCGTGAGGGGAGCCATCCGCCGCGGCCCGCCCGCGGGCGCGTCGACGGCGTCGGGCGTGCTGCTCACCCCTCGGCGAGGCCGGGGTCGCCCGGCGCCAGCGCCGAGAGGATGCGGTTCAGGTCGTCCACCCCGGCGAACTCCACCACCAGGCGCCCGCGGCGGCGTCCCATCGCCACCCGCACCCGGGTCTCCAGGCGGTCCGAGAGCCGGCCGGCGAGGTCGTCGAGGCCCGCGGGGGCCACCGCGGCGGTGCGGGCGCGGGTGGCGGGCTGCTCGCGGTCGCCGCCGAGCGCGACGGCCTCCTCGGTGGCCCGCACCGAGAGCCCCTCAGCGACGATCCGCTGGGCCAGGCGCTCCATCGCGGCGCCGTCCGGCAGCCCCAGCAGGGCCCGCGCGTGCCCGGCCGAGAGCACCCCGGCGGCCACCCGGCGCTGCACCAGCGGCGGCAGGCGCAGGAGCCGGATGGTGTTCGAGATCTGCGGGCGCGAGCGGTTGATCCGCTGCGCCAGCTGGTCGTGGGTGCAGCCGAAGTCGTCCAGCAGCTGCTGGTAGGCCGCGGCCTCCTCCAGGGGGTTGAGGTCGCTGCGGTGCAGGTTCTCCAGCAGCGCGTCGCGCAGCAGGTCGTCGTCGCGGGTCTGGCGCACGATCGCCGGCACGGTCTCCAGGCCGGCGACCTGCACGGCCCGCCACCGCCGCTCCCCCATCACCAGCTCGAAGCGGGGCTCGCCCTCGGCGGCGGCGACCCGGCGCACCACCACCGGCTGCAGGATGCCGACCTCGAGGATGCTGGCGGCGAGCTCGGCCAGGGCGTCGTCGTCGAACTCCCGCCGGGGCTGGCGCGGGTTGGGCACCACCTGGCCGACGGGCAGCTCGTGGAACTCCAGCCCGGGCACCGGCACCAGCCGGGCCGGCCCGCCGTCGCGGCCGGCCGCGTCCGGGCGGCGC
>CADCUY010000416.1 GCA_902806005.1 uncultured Quadrisphaera sp.
ACCTGTCGAGGAGAGCGATCAACTGCTCCCGCCGTCGACTCCCGATCGCCGTCAGCGGGCGATGCGGATCGACCTGGGCACCGTGACGGTCTTCGTCCCGATGTGGCGCAGGTGGCAGTGCCGGTCGTCGGCGCAGAACGCCTCGAAGCCTTCGCGAGCGAGCACCTCGTTGAGCTGACGCATGGCGTTCGGGCGGGCGGTCGGGCCCCTCGTCGAGCGCCTCGCTCGGGTCCATCAGTCGCCCGACCCATCGATCGCCGTCACGACTCGTATCACACACTGTCTCAACGGTGACACATCTTCAGCATGAGGAGTCTTCGGCTGGACAGCGCACTCGAGGAGCGCTTGCAGCGAGCGGCCGGTGTGCGCGGCGAGTCGGTGTCGGAGTTCATCCGACGCGCCGTCGACGAGCGTGCCGAGGCGACGTTGGCAGGATCCGAGGGCGAGTTCGACGACATCGTCGGCGTGGTCCGCTCCGAGGGCGGTCAGGCACGCCGGACGGGGAAGGCTTGCACGGACCTGCTTGCTGAACGTCCGCTGCGCCGGTGACCCTGGTCGACGCCGGCCCGCTGGTGGCCCTGATCGATGCAGGGGAGCCCGACCACCAGGCGTGCCGCGACGCACTGGTCGGTGTTCCCCGCCCGCTGGTGACCACCTGGCCAGCGCTCACCGAGGCCATGCACCTCCTGGTGAGGGCGGGCGGCTCGCGTGGCCGGGAGGCGCTGTGGCGCCTGGTCCTGTCCGGGAGGCTGGAGGTGGCCGACCTGACCGGGCGAGCGGTCGCGCGCAGCGCCGAGCTCATGGCGGAGTACGCCGACACGCCGATGGACGTGGCCGACGCGATGCTCGTCGCTCTGGCCGAAGAGCGCGGTCACCGGCGCGTCTTCACTCTCGACAGCGACTTCACCGTCTACCGGATCCACGGGCGGCAGCGGTTCGAGATCGTGCCGATCTGACGACTGAAGCGGAGAAGCGGCGGCGTCGGGAAGGTCGCCGTCACAGACGTCCGCGCCTGGCACGAGCGTGCCAGCGTCACCACGGGGCCCTCGTGCGACGCCTCGGCGGGACCTCTTCCGTGACCTCGATCGTTCGCTGAGGTCACGTGGAAGTCACGCGGGCCCTTTCGGCGAGGCCTGCGAGCCTCTGAGCCGCCTGGACGGTCGTGGGTGCTCGCCATCCTGTGAACAGGGGGTCGGGGGTTCGAGTCCCCCTGCTGGCTCCACCACCCGCACCGGCCGAGGCGGTCCGGGCCGGTCCGCCCCGGTCAGCCGCCGAGCAGCCCCGCCAGCCCCGCGGCGAGCCCGAGCCCCGCGCAGACCCCGAGGGTGCGCAGCACCGACCACCCGCGCCCGAAGAGCAGGTACCCGGCGAGGACGCCGATGACCGCGGGCACCACCTGCAGGCTGCTCGGGTCGGGCAGCTCCAGGCGGGCCGGGCCCCAGGTCGAGGTGGTGGTGCGGCTGAACAGCGTGTGCACGGCGAAGTACAGCGCCAGGTTCGCGATGACGCCGACGACCGCGGCGGTGATGCCCGTCAGCGCGGCCGACAGCGTGCGGTTGCCGCGCAGCCGCTCGACCGACGGGGCCCCGAGGAAGATGAAGACGAAGCAGGGCACGAACGTGACCCACGTGGTCAGCAGGGACGCCAGGACCGCCGCCACCCACGGGTCGAGCGAGCCCGGGTCGCGGTAGGCGCCGAGGAAGGCGACGAACTGCACGACCATCACCAGGGGCCCGGGGGTGGTCTCGGCCAGGGCCAGGCCCCGCACCATCTCGCCGGGAGCCAGCCAGCCGTAGACCTGCACCGCCTGCTGGGCCACGTAGGCCAGCACGGCGTAGGCGCCGCCGAAGGTCACCAGGGCGGCCCCGGAGAAGAAGAGGGCCTGCTCGGTGAAGACGCTGCCGGTGCCGGTCACCGCGGCGAACGCGGCCACCGGCACGCCCCACGCGAGCAGCCCGAGCCCCAGGACCGTCGCGGTGTACGAGCGGCTGGGTCGCTGGCGGTGCAGGGCGTCGTCGGGCACGAGCGGCGGCGGCCCGTCGGCCTTCTTCCCGTGACCCGTCGCGACGCGCAGGGTGCCCGGCGCCCACCGTCCCAGCGCCCAGCCGACCGCGGCCGCGGCCGCGACGACCACCGGGAAGGGGACGGCGAAGACCGCCAGCGCGACGAAGGCGGCCACGGCCAGGGCCACGAGGGCCGGGTGGCCCAGGGCCCTCCCGCCGACGCGGACGACGGCCTGGGCGACGATCGCCAGCACGGCGGCCGCCAGCCCGGTGAAGACGGCCGTCACGGCGGTGGACTCCCCGGCGGCGACGTACACCGCCGACAGCGCGAGCAGCGCGACCACCCCGGGCAGCACGAACAGGGTCCCGGCGACCAGGCCCCCGCGGACGCCGTTGAGCAGCCAGCCGACGTAGATGGCCAGCTGCTGGGCCTCGGGGCCGGGCAGGAGGGTGCAGTAGCTGAGGGCGTGCAGGAAGCGGCGCTGGCCGATCCACCGCTTCTCCTCGACCAGCGTCCGCTGCATCACCGCGATCTGGCCCGCCGGGCCGCCGAAGGTCTGCAGCGAGATCGCGAACCAGGCGCGCACCGCCGTCCGGAACGGCACGACGTCGCCGGTGGGGGCGGCAGCCGGCTCGGGCGCGGCGGGCGGGACCCGCTCCGCAGGACCGGTGTCTGGTGCGACCACGGTCGCAACGCAACCACGGCCGCACCGGTGGGGGGAAGCCGGCCCGCGGCACGGCGCTGCTCCGCCTCAGCCGTTGCTCCGCACCCGGACGCCGACCTGCGCGTCCGCGGCGGTCCGGGCGATCCGGGCGGCCCGGGTCGGCGCCGTGCGCGCCGCCGCGATCCAGCGCAGGACGTTGCGGCGCACCGAGGGCGGGAAGGCGAGGAAGGTCGCCTCGGCCGGCGGGCGGGCGGCCAGGGCCGCGGTGAGGTCCGGCGGCACGACGAGCGCGTCGACGTCGACGGTCGCCTCCCAGCCGCCCGTGGCCTTCGCGCGCTCCACGGACGCCGCGCCGGCGGGGTGCAGCCGCCCCTCGGCGGCGAGCCGCTCCGCGCGGTCGCGGTAGCTCTTCGCCCACGCCGCCGTGCGCCGCGGGCTCACCAGCTGGCGCGACCGCTCGTCGTCCAGGCGCCGACGGATCCCGTCGGTCCAGCCGAAGGCCACCAGCTGGTCGAGCACCTGCTCGCGGCTGACGTACCGCTCCGGCACGGCCTTCTTCCACGTCACCAGCCAGACCGCCTCGTCCTGGTCGTGGTGGGCGAGCAGCCAGTCGTGGAGCTCCTGCTCCGAGGCGACCTCCACGTGGGCGAACCGGTCGTCGGCGCTCGGGTCGGCCACGGCGCCCATGCTCACACGGCACGCGCCCGGGCATGATCGCCCGGTGGAGCTGCGCCCGGCGTACCCCCTGACCACCGAGCGGCTGCGGCTGCGCCCGCTCACCACCGCCGACGCCGAGGCGCTGCTGTCCTACCGCGGCCGCGCCGACGTCTGCCGCTACCTGCCCTTCGCCCCGATGGACGAGCACGTCCTGGCCGCCCGGCTGGCCGGCGACCTCGGCCGCCGGGAGCTCACGGCCGAGGGCCAGGGGCTCACCCTCGGCGTGGAGCTGGCCGGCACCGGGCGGCTGGTGGGCGACGTGGTGCTCTTCGCCACCAGCGCGCAGCACGCCGGAGGGGAGGTCGGGTGGGTCTTCCACCCCGACGCGGCGGGGCGCGGCTACGCCACCGAGGCGTGCGCGGCCCTGCTCGACCTGGCCTTCGACGCCGACGCCGGCCTGGGCCTGCACCGGGTGGTGGCGCGGATGGACGCCCGCAACGACGCCTCCGCGCGCCTCGCGACGCGGCTCGGGATGCGCCGCGAGGCCCACCACCGCAGCGCGGAGCTGGTCAAGGGGGAGTGGGCCGACCTGCTGGTCTTCGCCGTGCTGGCGCAGGAGTGGCGCGGCGCGGGCCGCGCAGGGCCTCGAGCACCGCGGCCTGCACCCGCCGGTCGCTGAGCACCCGGAAGTGCCCGACCGCGTCGATCCGCACGTTCGTCGCCCCCGGCAGCTCGCTGCTGCCCGGGATGTTCGGGTCGACCGCGCTGTACACCGACGTGATCCTGGCGTCGACCGCCTGCGCCGCCGCGAGCTCGGCCAGCAGCGGCCCGCCGGGCACGAACACCCGCACCGCCCGCAGGGGCAGGTACCGGGCCAGCGCCGAGCCCGAGAACGGGGTGTTCACGGCCACGAGGCGGTCGAACCGGCCGTCGTCGTCGTGGTGCACCAGCAGCTGCTTGCCGATCAGGCCGCCCTTGCTGTGGCCGACCAGGTCGACCGGGCCCAGCCCCTGCTCCTCGACGTAGCGGCGCACGGCGAGCGCCATCGCCGGGATCTCGCCGCTGTTGAAGCCGAGGCCCGTGACGACGTGCACGGCGTGGCCGCCCGCGCGCAGCGCGTCGGTCAGGGGCTGGAGGAAGCGCCACGACTCGTACACCCCGGGGACCACCACCACCGTGGAGGCGCCGTCGGCCGGCTGCCGGGGGTCCTCGGGCGGGGCGCCGCGCCGCAGGCTGCGCAGCTGCCACCGCACCGCGTAGAGCCAGTCCGCGCAGGCGAACCACACCACCACGGCCCGGCGCCTCACCCCGGCCCGCCCCGGCCGCGCGTGCACAGCTCGCCCACCACCCCAGGGTGCGACCACTGGGCCACGTGGCGCGCGCCGGGAACCTCGGCCACCGCCGCGTGCGGGGTCACGGCGGCGAGCGCGGCGAGCCAGCGCCGCGGCACGATCGGGTCGTGCTCGCCGCGCACGAGCAGCACCGGCACCCGCGCGTGCGCCAGCGACTCCTCGATGCGGTCGGCCAGCATCGCGCGCACCGTGCCGAGGTACGTGCGCGGGCCGCAGGCGAGGTAGGAGCGGGTCTGCACGGGCAGCAGCGACGCCGGCTCGAGCGCGGCGTTGCGGGCCAGGCGCAGCCCCTGGCGCAGGGCGCTGCGCGCCCGGTCGTCGGCCGTGGGCCCCAGCAGGACGGCGCGGGCGGCAGCGGTCGGCGAACGCCGCAGCAGGTGCGCGACGACCTGGCAGCCCATCGAGTGGCCGACCAGCACCGCGCCGTCCAGGCCGCGGTCGGCGAGGAGCGCACCGACGACCTGCGCGTGCTCGGCCACCGTCAGCGGGCGCCGCGGGGTCGTGGAGCGGCCGAAGCCCGGCAGGTCGAGCGCCACCACGGGCCGGGTGCGGGCCAGGACGGCGACCAGCCGGCCGAAGTACACCGAGGACGAGCCGACCCCGTGCACCAGGACGACGGGCTGCCC
>CADCUY010000417.1 GCA_902806005.1 uncultured Quadrisphaera sp.
TGCGCGGCCGGGCCCGCGGCGCCGTCGCGCTCGAGGGCGCCGAGGTCGACCGTCGTGCCCGTCGCCGCGCCCGTGGCGGCTCCGTCGTCGGCGGCCGGGTCGCGGCGGTCGCGCTCCTGCGGCACGAAGCGGTAGCCCACGTTGCGCACCGTGCCGATCAGCTGCTCGTGGTCGGTGCCCAGCTTCGCGCGCAGCCGGCGGACGTGGACGTCGACGGTGCGGGTGCCGCCGAAGTAGTCGTAGCCCCACACCTCCTGCAGCAGCTGCGCGCGGGTGAAGACCCGGCCCGGGTGCTGCGCCAGGTACTTGAGGAGCTCGAACTCCTTGTAGGTCAGGTCGAGGGCCCGCCCGCGCACCTTGGCGGTGTAGGTGGACTCGTCGATGACCACGTCACCGGCGCGGATCTCCTCCGGCGCGTCGTCGGAGGCCTCCGCGAGGGCCGCCCGCCCGGCGGCGAGCCGCAGGCGGGCCTCCACCTCGGCGGGGCCGGCCGAGTCGAGGAGGACGTCGTCGGCGCCCCAGTCGGCGGCGACGGCGGCGAGCCCCCCCTCGGTGAGGATGAGGAACAGCGGGCAGCTGACCCCCGTGGTGCGCAGCAGGCGGGCGAGCGACCGCGCGGCGACCAGCTCGCGGCGGGCGTCGAGGAGCACCGCGTCGGCCGGCGGGGCGTCGACGAGCGCGGCCGGCTCGGCCGGCAGCACGCGCACCTGGTGGGGGAGCAGGCCCAGGGCGGGCAGCACCTCGGCGGACGGGGCGAGCGCGTTCGTGAGCAGGAGGAGCTGGGCCATCGCTGGTTCTCCCGACATCAGGGGGCGCCGGAGCCCGGTCGCCCCAGCGGCCGTCGCTACGTCGAGGTGAAGACTAGATGACGAACGCGTGCCAGCGGGGCGCCTCCGCTCTTCTGCGACACTCCGTCCCGTGCCGGTGACGGGAGGAGGCGTGTCGCGCCTGCTCGTCACGGCCGCGACCGCGGTCGCCGCCGCCGCCCTCGTCGGGGGAGCTGCCGCCCTCGGGGGCGTCGCGCCCGTGGCCGCGGTGCTCGCGCTCGCCGTGGTGCTGGCCCTGGGCTGGCCCGCCCTGCTCTCGCTGCCCAGCCCCCGCGGCACGATCGGCGTGGTGGTCGGCACCGGCGCCGGTGCCGCCCTGCTGGTGGGGACCACGCCCGACGACCCCTGGCTGCGCCGGCTGCCGGTGGCCCTCGCGCTGGCCGTGCTGGCCGCCTGCGCCCACCAGCTGCTGCGCCGCGACCTGCGCCCCCG
>CADCUY010000418.1 GCA_902806005.1 uncultured Quadrisphaera sp.
GGGGGCGGCCCGGCTCAGCCGGCCGCGTCGTCGTCCGGGTCGGGGTAGCGCGCGCCCGCCTCGACGACGGCGCCGGCCGGCACCTCGACCGCGCGGCCGGCGAGGGTGAGCGGCCCGTCGCCCCCGACGGTGGCCCGCTCGCCCACCACGACCCGGTCGTCGACGACGGCGCGGCGCACCACGGCGCCGGCCCGGACGACCGCCCCGGGCAGCAGCACGGAGTCGACGACGGTGGCGCCGGCCTCGACGACGACGTTCGGCGAGAGCACCGAGCCGTGCACGGCGCCCGCCACCCGGGTGCCGCCGGAGAGCAGGCTGTCGCCCACCTCGGCGCTGCGCAGCACCCGGGCGGCCGCGTCGGCGCCCTCGCGGGTGTGCACCGGCCACGCCGGGTCGTCCAGGTGCAGCGGGGGGTCCTCGGCGAGGAAGTCCTGGTGCGCCTGCCAGTAGGCCTCCACCGTGCCGACGTCGCGCCAGTAGCCCGGCATCGGGCGCGAGCGGGCCACCCCGTCGCGGGCCAGGTCGGGCAGCAGCCGGTTCCCGAGGTCCTGCAGGCCCTCCTCGCCGACCTCGTCGGCCAGCGCGTCGAGCCGGTCGAGCACCGCCCCGGGGGTGAGGACGAAGACCTCGGTGGCCACGGTGCTGCCCACCGGGTCCTCGGGCTTGTACGCGTACTCGGCGACCCGCCCGTCGTCGCCGAGCTGCACCACGCCGTAGCGGGAGGCGTCCTCGGGCGGCACCTCGGTGGTCACCATCGTCACCTCGGCGCCGCTGCCGAGGTGCTCCTCGACGACGTCGCGGTAGTCCAGCCGGTACACGGCGTCGGCGGAGACGACGACCAGCGCCGCCGGGTCGTGCTCGCGGACCAGCGCCGTGTTGCGCCACAGGGAGTCGGCCGTGCCGCTGTGCCACCCCTCGCGGTCGCCGCCCTGGTGCGGCGGCAGGGTGAGCATCCCGCCGCTGGACCGGTCGAGGTCCCAGGGGCGGCCGTTGGCCAGGTGCAGCGCGAGGGAGGCCGGGTGCTGCTGCACCGAGACCCACACGTCGGCGATCCCGGAGTGCTGGCAGTTGCTCAGGGGGAAGTCGATGAGGCGGTACACGCCGCCGAAGGGCACCGCGGGCTTCGCCCGGTGCTCGGTGAGCAGCTCCAGGCGGCCGCCCGCCCCTCCGGCGAGGACGAGGACCAGGACGCGGGGCGGGGCCATGCGCTGTTCTACCGCAGCGGCGCCGGGCCCCGCGCGCCCGGCCGCGCGCCCG
>CADCUY010000419.1 GCA_902806005.1 uncultured Quadrisphaera sp.
ACCCGACCAGCGCCCAGCTGGAGGCCCTGGACCCCGACGACCCCGAGGGCGCGTGGGCGGTGGCCTTCTCCCCCGCCGTCGTCCACCCCGAGCTCGCCGACGGCGACCGGCTCGCGGCCACCCGCGTCCCGGCCGCCCGCGGGCAGGTGCTGGGGCGCGACGGGGCGGCGCTGGTCGCCGACGCGCCCGTCGTCGAGGTGGGCGTGCAGCCCTCGCGCGCCACCGACGTCCCCGCCCTGGCCGCGCGCCTGGCCGAGGTCGTCGACGTCGACGCCGCCGCGCTCACCGAGCGGATCACCGCCGCCTCCCCCGACGCCTTCGTGCCGGTGATCACGCTGCGGCGCAGCGACTACGACCCCGTGCGCGACCAGCTGCAGCCGCTGCCGGGCACGGTGTTCCGCGAGAGCACCCGGCCCCTGGCGCCCACCCGCGACTTCGCCCGCGCCCTGCTCGGCACGGTGGGCGCCGCCAGCGAGGAGGTCGTCGAGGCCAGCGAGGGCCGCGTGCTCGCCGGCGACACCACCGGGCTCTCAGGGCTGCAGCGGGAGTACGACGCGCAGCTGGCCGGCACGCCCGGGACCTCGGTGACCCTCGTGCGCGCTCCCGAGCCCGGCGCGTCCGAGGACGCGGAGCCGGTGGGCGAGGAGCTGCACGCCGTGCCCCCCGCCGACGGCGCCGACCTGCAGCTCAGCCTCGACGCCCGCGTCCAGCAGGCCGCCGACGCGGCGCTGGCGGGCGCCGTCGCCGCCGGGGCGGCCGGCAACGGCAGCGCCTCCCTCGTCGCCGTCGACGTGCCGACCGGCGACGTGCTCGCCGTCGCCAACACCCCGTCCAGCGGCTCGAACCGGGCGCTGACCGGGCAGTACCCGCCCGGGTCGACGTTCAAGGCCGTCTCCACCCTGGCCCTGCTCGGCACCGGCCTGACCCCGCAGGAGGTGGTCGGCTGCCCGCCGACCGCGACCGTCGACGGGCGCTCGTTCCGCAACTTCGAGGGCGGCGCGGCCGGCGACGTGCCGTTCGCGGTCGACTTCGCGCAGTCGTGCAACACCGCCTTCGTGAGCCTCTCGGGCCGCCTGGACGCCGCGGCGCTGGCGGCGGCGGGCGCGGACGTCGGGCTGGGGGGCACCTGGTCGCTCGGGACCGGCGCCTTCACCGGCAGCGTGCCCGCCGGGGGCTCCGCGGTGGAGGTCGCGGCCGCCACGATCGGCCAGGGCGAGGTGCTGGCCAGTCCCGTGGCGATGGCGGCGGTCG
>CADCUY010000420.1 GCA_902806005.1 uncultured Quadrisphaera sp.
CGGCGCCAGGCGAGCAGCGTGCGCTCGGGCTGCAGACCCGGCTCGGGCGGGCCGGCGGGGGCGCTCACCCCACCGCCATGCCGACCAGCACCAGCAGCCCCGCCACCGCGGCGCCCAGGGCCATCGGGCCGGCGAGCGCCGGTGCGGGCAGCGGCTCGCGCCGGCGCACAGCCCGCTCGGTGGCCGCCCACCCGCGCCAGGCCTGCACCGGGGCCAGCACCCCGAGCACGACGAACACCACCGCCGCCGTGGTCCGCAGGGCGGGGGCCACCGGCAGCGGGAGCGACTCCAGGGCCACCCCCACGGCGAGCAGGGCCAGCGCGGTGCGCACCCAGGCCAGGAAGGTGCGCTCGTTCGCCATCGAGAAGCGCGGGTCGGGCTCGGTGCCCACCCCGTACACCCCGGCGGGGAACCGGCGCCGGGGGGCCGTCATCCCGTCATCCTCCCCCGACCCCGTGCGGGCCCGGCGACGCGGGGCCCTGCGGGACGATGTGGCCGGGAGCCCCTGGCCCGCTTCCACTGGGGTCCGACCAGCCGAGGAGCATCCGATGCGCCGCACCGCACGAGTCGCCGGGCACGCCGGGTCGAGCGCCGGGGCCGGGCGGTGACCGCAGCAGCGCGCGTGCGCGGGAGCTTCTGGTTCATCCCCGCCGTGATGTGCGTGCTCGCCGTCGTGGGCGCGGAGACCCTGATCACCGTGGACCGGCTGGTCGGAGACCTGGACCTCGGACCGTTCAGCGCTCTCGTCAACCGGGTCGGCGAGTCCGGCAGCCGCGACCTGCTCGGAGCCGTGGCCGGCTCGATGCTCGCGGTGGCCTCGACCAGCTTCTCCATCACGATCGCCGCACTGGCGCTCGCCTCGTCGACGTACGGGCCGCGGCTGGTGCGCAACTTCACCACGGACCGCGGCAACCAGGTCGTGCTCGGGACCTTCGTGGCCACCTTCCTCTACTGCCTGCTGGTGCTGCGCTCGATCCGGGTGGTCGGCGAGGACACCGGGGGCCCGTTCGTGCCGCACCTGGCGGTGAACCTCGCCGTCCTGCTGGCGGTCGCCGGCATCGGCGTGCTGGTCTGGTTCATCCACCACATCGCCGACTCGATCCAGGTGGCCACGCTGTCGCGACGGGTGCGCACCGACCTGCTCGAGGCGGTCGAGCACCAGTACCCGGAGGAGGCGGGGCGGGGCGCGGACGCGACGGCGGCCCCGGACGTCGCCCGCGCCGCCGCGCTGGCCGCGGCCGAGGGGGCG
>CADCUY010000421.1 GCA_902806005.1 uncultured Quadrisphaera sp.
GGCCCTCGCGGGCTCGCACGGCGGGGCCGCGTGGCGGCGCTGGGCCGGTGGCCGACTGCCCGACTGGCAGGCGGCGCTGCTCGAGGACGCCGCCGCGGCCGGGGCGGCCGCCGTCGCGGCCCGCGCGGGCGCCGCCACCGAGGAGGGTGCGGCGGCTCAGGCCACCTCGGGCTCGGGCAGGTAGCCGTCCCAGGCCGGCACCCGGTGCTCGCTGCCGCGCACCACCCAGGCGCCGCCGCGGGGGGCGCGCGGACGCACCGACATCGCCCACCCGAGCTCGCCCGGCGTCCGGTCGCCCTTGCGCCCGTTGCAGGGCAGGCAGCAGGCGACGAGGTTCTCCCAGGTGTCGCGGCCCCCGCGGCTGCGCGGCAGCACGTGGTCGACCGTGCTCGCCGCCCGCCCGCAGTACGCGCAGCGGTGGCCGTCGCGCCGCAGCACCCCGCGCCGGGAGACCGGCACCCGGCGCTGGTGCGGGATGCGGACGTACCGGGTGAGCACCACCACGGCGGGGCGGGGCAGGGTGGAGAGCCCCGCGGTCATCACGGGCACCTCGTCGGCGACCAGCACCACCGCCTTGCCGGCCAGCACCAGGGCGATCGCCCGGCGGAACGGCACCACCGCCAGCGGCTCGTAGCCGGCGTTGAGGACGAGGGTGCGCACCGTGCTCTGCGCCCTACGGACTGACCGTCGGGGACAGCACGGCGGCAGGGCTCGACCCCGGAGGGGTCAGGCCCGCGAGGGCGCGAGGTCGTTGGACCACGCGCGCAGCCTACGGCAGCGTCAACCGACGCGGGTGAAGGTGACCGCCGAGGACCAGATGTCGCGGACGGCGATCGACTTCCCGCTGCGCGGGGAGTCGAGCATCGTGCCGTTCCCGGCGTAGATGCCGTTGTGGTAGACGCCTCCGGAGCCGGTGAACGAGACGATGTCGCCCGGCCGGGCCTCGGAGGCGGAGACCCGGGTCCCGGCGCTCTGCTGCTCGGCCGCGGTGCGCGGCAGCGAGACGCCGAGCTTGTCGTAGACGTACTGGACGAAGCCGGAGCAGTCGAAGCCGTCGGGGCTGGTGCCGCCGTAGCGGTACGGGGTGCCGATGTAGCGGCTGCCGACCTCGATCGCGGCGCTGCTGGAGGAGATCGAGGCGACGACGTCCTCGAGGTCGCCCTCGTCGGCGTCGTCGTCGGTGGAGGCCAGGTCGGCGCGGCTGCCGGGCAGGTCGCGCGAGGCGCGGTCGGCCGCTGCGGCGCGCTCCGCGCGAGCCGCCTCCTCCGCGCGGGCGGCCTCCTGCGCGGCGCGCTCCGCCGCGAGCCGCTCGGCCTCGGCGCTGTCCACGGTGGTCAGCGCGCCCAGCGCGAGGTCGACCTGCGCCTGGACGGGCACCCGGATGCTCCCGGTGGCGGTGACCGAGGCGGTGACGGACCCTCCGGCCGGCCCGACGACGGGCACCGAGGCGGTGGCGCCCGCCTGCTCCGGCGCGTCGGCCACGGGGCTGGCCACGGCGGGCAGGCCCATGGTGACCAGCAGGCCCGAGGACGCCGCGAGGACGGCGGAGCGGCGGCGGTAGGTCGAGGCGCCGGCGACGACGGTGTCGCCCAGCTGGGTCAGCCGGCTGCGGCTCGCGGTGGGGGCGCGGTGCCGGCCGGGTGCGCGGGTGGTCACGGGGGTGTCAGCCTCTCCGACGCCTCCGAGGTGAGCTGTCGGGTCAGGGCGCGTGACGCGCGCCCCTGCAACCGCGCCGCCCGCGGTGCGGCGGCGCTGCTGCTGGACCCCGAGGAGCTCCGCAGTGGGAGCCCCGAGTTCCTGGGTCCCCCGTCCCTGTCGACGGTGTCGGCGACCTCGTACCGGCGACAGGGCTGGGCGTCCGGCGGAGGGTCCCGGTGGTGGCCGGGACGGGCCCGACCGTAACCGACCCCTCGTCGTCGCTCGCCCCGAAGATGGGTCCCGTCAAACGTGATCTGCGTCACACTTCAGCGCAGCGTGCAACACCCGTCGCGCTGCGTGCGTCAGGCGGAGTCGGTGTGGACGAACACGTGTGCGGCCACCTCGTCGGCGAGCTCGACCGCGTGCTGCCCGTCGGTGCTCGTCACGAGCACGTGCCCGCGCGTCGGACGGCTGACGCCCACCGTGCCGCCGGGGGTCAGCCCGACCTCCAGCAGCAGCGCCATCGACTCGGGGTCGGTCTGCGCCGGCTCTCCCAGACGGCGCACCCGCACCGTGCGCGCCGCGGGCCCGGCCACCGCGGCCAGCGACTCCAGGCCCTCCCGCAGGTCGCCGCGCGCGGGGCCGCCGTCGCCCGCCGCAGGACCGCCGGCGCCGTCCGGGCCGCCGTCGCCGATCGACGCCAGCCCGGGGATGGGGTTGCCGTACGGCGACTCGGTCGGGTGCCCGAGGAGCTCGATGATGTGCTGCTCGACCCGGTCGCTCATCACGTGCTCCCAGCGGCACGCCTCCTCGTGCACGTGCGCCCAGTCCAGGCCGATGACGTCGACGAGCAGCCGCTCGGCCAGGCGGTGCTTGCGCATCACCGAGACGGCCCGCGAGCGGCCGTCGTCGGTCAGCTGCAGCGACCGGTCGCCGGTGACCACGACGAGCCCGGCGCGCTCCATCCGGGCCACGGTCTGCGAGACGGTGGGCCCGCTCTGGGAGAGGCGGTGGGCGATCCGCGCGCGCAGCGGGACCGTGCCCTCCTCCTCCAGCTCGTAGATGACCTTGAGGTACATCTCCGTGGTGTCGATGAGGTCGCTCACGACCGTCCTCTCGCCGCTCCTGCGTGCCGGCGCTGACGCGCCCGGGGCGGGTGCAGCACCGCCCGAGCCTAGTGGCCGCCTCCCGCGCCCTCCGCGGCCGCTGCTCGCCCAGCGGCTGTCGGGGGCCGCGGCTAGCGTCGGCCCGTGCCCGAGACCGTGATGTGGTTCCGCCGCGACCTGCGCACGGCCGACCACCCCGCCCTGCACGCCGCCGCCGCGGAGGCCGCCGGTGCCGGCGTCCTGCCGCTGTTCGTCCTCGACGACGCGCTGCTGCGCCCGGCGGGCCCCAGCCGCACCGCCTGGCTGTTCCGCTCCCTGCGCTCGCTGTCGGCCAGCCTGGACGGCGCGCTGCTCGTGCGGCGCGGCGACCCGGCGCAGGTCGTCCCGGCGACCGCGGCCGAGGTGGGCGCCGCCAGCGTCCACGTGACCGCCGACGCCAACCCCTACGGGCGGCGGCGCGACGAGGCCGTGGCCGCCGCGCTCGCCGCGGACGGCCGCCGCCTGGTGCGCACCGGCACCCCCTACGCGATCGGGCCCGGCACGGTGCGCAAGGCCGACGGCAGCGGGTTCGCGGTCTTCAGCCCCTTCGCGCGGGCCTGGGCCCAGGTCGGCCCCCCGCGCCCGGCCGGGCCCGCCCCGGAGGCCGAGCTGCTGCGGGGGCTGGAGGGCGAGGGCGTGCCCGACGACCCCGACCTCGAGGGCGTCACCCTGCCGGAGGTCAGCGAGGCCGCCGCGCGGGCCCGGTGGCGGCAGTTCCTCGACGGCGTCGGCACCTACGCCGAGGACCGCGAGCGGCCCGACCGCACCGGCACCTCCTCGCTCTCGGCGCACCTGAAGTACGGCGAGGTGCACCCGCGCACCCTGTTCGCCGACCTCGCGCCGCTGGGCGGGCCGGGGCCCGAGACCTTCCGCACCGAGCTGGTGTGGCGGGAGTTCTACGCCGACGTGCTGTGGCGCCACCCCGGGTCGGCCCGGGAGCACTACCGCCCCGAGCTGGGGTCGATGCGCTTCGACCCGCCCTCGGAGCTGGTGGCGGCGTGGGAGGAGGGGCGCACCGGGTACCCGTTCGTCGACGCCGGCATGCGCCAGATGCACGCCGAGGGCTGGATGCACAACCGGCTGCGGATGGTGGTGGCGAGCTTCCTGGTCAAGGACCTGCACGTCGACTGGCGGGTCGGGGCCCGGATCTTCATGCACTGGCTGCGCGACGGCGACCTGGCCAGCAACAACCACGGCTGGCAGTGGGTGGCCGGCACCGGCACCGACGCGGCGCCCTACTTCCGGGTGTTCAACCCCGTCACCCAGGGGCAGAAGTTCGACCCCGACGGCGAGTACGTGCGCCGCTACGTGCCCGAGCTGCGCCACCTGCCGGGCAAGAAGGCCCACGCCCCGTGGGAGCACCCCGACGGGTACGCGCACGGCTACCCGCAGCGGGTCGTCGACCACGCCGCGGAGCGCGAGGAGGCGCTGGCCCGCTACGCCGAGGTGCGCGGCTGAGCGGCGGCGCTCACCACGGCATCGAGACGAACGGCGAGGTGTAGTCGGGCGCCCGCTCCAGCACGGCCTCGGCCTCCGCGACGGTCGTCGTCGCGCGCTCGCGCTCGGCCCGCACCACCGCGCCCAGCAGCCGGACGTCGCCCGGGGTGGGGATGGCGGTGACCTCCGGGCGCGCCAGCACCCACGCCACGGCCGCGGAGATGCGCTCCTGCTCCTCGAACGGCTCGTACCAGGTGGTGGCGGTCGGGGTGGCGCCCTCGGGCCAGTTGCGCCGCGAGACCGTCTTGATCGTCATCAGCCCGGCGTCCTGGCGGGCGACCTCGGCGACGAGCGCCTCGTAGCCCGCGCGGTAGGCCGGGTCCTGGAACAGGCGGTAGTTGATCGGCGTCAGCACCGTGTCGAACGGGTGCCGGCGCAGGGCCTCGAGGTGGGTGCGCGGGGCGTCGTCGCCGTGGCCGGTGATGCCGACGAACCGGGTCATGCCCTCGTCGTGGGCGCGCAGCACCGCCGCGAGGGCGCCGCCCGTGCTCGGTCCGTCGCCCCCGCGGCCCATCGCGCGGTCGAGGTCGGCGAGGTCGCCGACGGCGTGCAGCTGCAGCAGGTCGACCGCGTCGACCCGCAGCCGCTCCAGGGACCGGTTGATCGAGGCCCACGCGGCGTCGTACCCGCGCTCCTCGACCTTGGTGGAGAGGAAGATCCGGCCGCGCAGCTCGCTCATCCAGGGGCCGAGGCGCTCCTCGGCCGCGCCGTAGCTGGCGGCGACGTCGAACTGGGTGATCCCGGCGTCCAGGGCCTCCTGGATCGAGGCGTCGGCGGCGTCCTGGGTGGTCTCGCCCAGGCCGGCCCCGCCGTAGACCAGCACGGTGGCCTGGTGCTCGGTCCGCCCGAGCCGTCGCGTCTCCACGGGCCCAGCCTGGCACCGGGCCGGGCGGCCCGCGCGGTGGTCGCCGCGCCGGCCGAACCGGGTCGCGCCGGGCCGGCTCAGGGCACGGGGTGGCGGGCGTCGTAGCGCCAGAA
>CADCUY010000422.1 GCA_902806005.1 uncultured Quadrisphaera sp.
AGGGTGCGGTCGTTCAGGCCCTACCGGTGGCCGCCACCACCGCGCGGGCCGGGGAGGCCAGCGCGCGGTCGGCCAGCGCGCGGTCCACGGCGCCGGGCGAGAGCACCTGCTCCAGCACCAGCCGCGCGGCGCCGAGCACCCCGGCGCGGTCGCCCAGGCTCGAGGCCACCACCTGGAGCCGGCGCGTGGCCTGCGGCTGCGTGCGCTGGTACAGGCGCTCGCGCACCGCGCCCAGGAAGTGGTCCTGCACCGCCACGAGGTCGCCGCCCAGCACGAGGATGCGGGGGTTCAGCAGGCTCACCGCCGTCGCCAGGACGTCGCCGACCATGAGGCCCGCCTCCCGCACCAGGGCCGTGGCGCGCTCGTGCCCGGCGAGGGCGAGCGCCGCGGCGTCGCGGCTGCTCGTCGCCTCCACGCCCTCCTCCCGCAGCCGCCGGGCCACGGCGCGCCCGCTGGCCCAGGCGGCCAGGCAGCCGCGGGCCCCGCACACGCACAGCGGCCCGTCGTCGGGGGTGCCGATCTTCACGTGCCCGATGTCGCCCGAGCCGCTGTCGGCGCCGCGCACCAGGTGGCCGTCGACCACCACCCCGGCCCCGATGCCCGTGGCGACCTTGACGAACACCATCGACGGCGCCGTCGACCACGCCGCGTGGTACTCGCCGTAGGCCATCGCGTTGGCGTCGTTGTCGACGAAGCCGCGGGCCCCGAAGGCCTCCTCCAGCCGCTCGAGCAGCGGGTGCTCGTGCCACCCGGGCATCACCGCGGTGTGGTGCACGGTGCGGCCGGTGGCGACGTCGACCGGCCCGGGCACGCTGAGGCCCAGCCCCACCACGGGGCTCGGGGGCAGGCCGGGGGTGGCGAGCAGCTCGCGCCAGCGCTCCTCGAGCCAGCCCAGCACCACCTCCGGGCCGTCGGCCAGGCGCACGCCGGAGGAGAACTGCGCCAGCGGCTGCCCGGAGAGGTCGCAGACGGCGAGCGCGGCGTGGGCGGCGCCGAGGTCGGCGGCCAGCACCAGCCCCCCGGCGGGGTCGAGGGCGAGCACGCGGGAGGGGCGCCCGCGGGCGGAGGTCGCCGGCGCGGACTCCCGCAGGTACCCGGCCTCGACCAGCGCGTCGACCCGCGCGGCGACCGTGGAGCGGGAGAGCCCGGTGAGCTCGATCAGCTCCCCGCGGGTGCTCGCCCGCGCGGAGCGCACCAGGCCCAGCAGGTGGCCGGCAGTGGCGTCCAGCACCTCACCCCTTCTCCGCTCCGGCCGTCAGGCCGCCCGTCAGCAGCCGCTCGCTGGCGAAGAACAGCACCACGATCGGCAGGGTCAGGATGACCGATCCCGCCATGAGCACCGTCGTCGGCACCTCGATGCTGCCCGCCAGCTGCGACAGGCCGAGCGAGACCGTCCACCGCGGGCGGTCCTCGACGAGGAAGAGCAGGGCGAACAGGAACTCGTTCCAGGCGATCATGAAGACGAACAGGGCGTTGGAGACGATCGCCGGGGCGGCGAGCGGCAGGGTGATCCGGCGCAGGGTGACCCACCGGCTGGCGCCGTCGATGGCCGCGGCCTCCTCCACCGAGGCGGGGATGGTGGCGAAGTAGTTGCGCAGCACGTAGATCGAGACGGCGACGGTCTGCGAGACGTAGACCAGCAGCAGCGCCCCCAGCGCGCCCCGCAGCCCGGCGCGGGTGAAGAAGACGAACAGCGGCACCGCCAGCAGGATGCTGGGGAACAGGTAGACGGCCAGGAACAGCGCGTCCACGTGGCGGCGCCCCGGGAACCGCAGGCGGCTCACCGCGTAGGCCCCCGGGATCGCGAACAGCAGGGTGAGCGCCACGGTGCCCAGCGCGATCACCCCGCTGTTGGCGATCAGCCGCAGGAAGCCCTGGCCGCCCTCGGCGGTGGGCGCGAGCACGTCGGCGTAGGTCGCCACGGTCAGCTCGGAGAGCGCGGGCAGGAGCCGGGCCGGGGCCGCGACCAGGGCGCTGAGGTCGCGCACCGAGAGCAGCGCCATGTAGTAGAAGGGGAAGAGGGTGAAGGCCAGCAGCGCCGCGATGACCAGGGGCCGCAGGACGGCGATCGCCCGGTTCTCGACGGCGTCGCGGGTCCAGCGGCGCGGGCGCGGGCCCCTGCGACCCGGGCTGCCGGAGGACACCGCGGGCGGGCCCCCGGAGGGCGCCGGCGGCGCCGGGCGGGCGGGCGCGAGGTCGGCCATCAGGCCACCTCCTCCTTGGCCCCGGACCGCAGGTAGATCACCACGAGCACCGCGAGCACCGCCGCGAGCACCAGGGCCTGCGCCGAGGCGGCGCCGACGTCGCCGCGGGCCACGAGGTAGTCGAACACCCGGACGCTGACGACGTCGGTGCCCGCGGCCCCGCCGGTGAGCAGGTAGATGTCGTCGAAGTTGTTGAACGTCCAGATGAAGCGCAGCAGCGCCAGGACGGCGATGGTCGGCAGCAGCTGGGGCAGCAGGATGTGCCGGAAGCGCTGCGTGGGGGTGGCGCCGTCGACCCGCCCCGCCTCCTCCAGGGTGCCCGGCACGGCCTGCAGCCGGGCGGTGAGGAACAGGAAGGCGAAGGGGAACGAGCGCCACATCTCGAAGACGACCACCGTCAGCAGCGCCGTGGGCACCCCGACCTCGAGGCCGAGGAGCGAGACCTCGCTGGTGCGCTGGCTGAGGAACGCCACCGGCTCCTCCCAGCCGAGCAGCCCCGTGCCGACGGCGTTGACGACACCGAACTGGGGGTTGAGCATCACGCCCCAGACGAACGTCGCGGCCACCACGGGCGCGACGTAGGGCAGCAGCATCGACGCGCGCACCAGGGCGCGGCCCCGGAACCCCTGGCGCAGGGCCAGCGCCGCCACGAGGCCCAGCCCGATGGCCGAGCCGGTGCCGAGGGTCGCGTAGACCAGCGTGGTCGCCAGGGAGCCCCAGAACCCCGAGGAGGTGAAGACCTCCTCGAAGTTCTCCAGGGTGTACTCGCCGAACAGCCCGGCGGTGCTCAGCTGGATCAGCCGCAGCTCCTGGAAGGCCAGCGCCACCGTCCACAGCACCGGCAGCACCACCAGCGCCAGCACCACGAGGAACGTCGGCGAGATCAGCAGCAGGCCTGCGCGCGCCTCGGCCCGGCGCAGCCCGCCGCGCCGCACGCCCGTGGAGGCGCTCACTCCAGGGACTCCTGGATCTCGCGCACGGCGTCCGCGGCCTGCGTCGCGGCCTCGGCCGGCTCGACCTCGCCGCCGGCCATCGCGGCGATCGCCGCGGGCACGGGCAGCTCGCCCAGGCTCGCGCCGACCAGCGCGCCCTGGCCCTGGGTGATGCCCCAGGGCGCGACGGCGTCGGGGGCGGCGGTCAGGGCCTCGAGCACCTCGGGCGGGTAGACGTCGGCCAGCGGCGCCTTGGTGTCGACGCCGGCGGGCAGGGTGGCCCAGGCGTCGATGAACCGGGTCGGCTCGTCGGCCGTGCCCTGGCGGACGGGCACCTTGCCCTCCGGGGAGAAGCCCAGCCAGTCCTCGTAGCCGTCCTCCATCATGTGGCTGACGAAGGCCTGCGCGTCCTCGGTCTGCGCGCCGGCGGTGATCGCCCACGAGACGACCTCCCCGAACTGCGCCGGCTCCTCGCCGTCGGGGCCCTGGACGGCGGTGACCACACCGCTGTTGGTGGCCAGGAACGTGGGGTCGGCGGCGCACTCGGGGCAGCTGGGCAGGGCGTCCTCGCGCAGGCCCGCGAGCTCGTCGAGGATGAACGAGGACCACACGACCATCGCGGCCTGCCCGGCGAAGTAGGTGGCCCGGGTGGTGTCGACGTCCTGGGCGCCCGCCACCGAGAAGTCGCTGACCAGGGTGTCGTACAGCTCGAAGGCGGCCACGCACTCGGGCGACTCGAGCGCGACCTCGCCCTCGTCGTCGACCAGCTGGCAGCCGTTGCCGATCGCCAGGTGCTGGAAGGTCTGCTCGGTGAAGGCGTCGCCCGGGACGGTGGCGCCGGTGAAGCCCGCGACCTCGGGGGTGTCCAGCGCCCGGGCGGCGGCCAGCAGCGCCTCGTAGGTGTCCGGTGGCGCCAGCCCGGCGGCCTCGAACAGGTCGGTGCGGTAGAGGAGGAGCTGGGCCCAGCCGTCGCTGGGCACGGCCAGCTGGGCGTCGCCGTCGCGGGTCAGGGCGAGGGCCTGCTCGGAGAAGGTGTCGGCGCCCAGCTGCTCCACGACGGCGCCGGCGGCCTCGGTGTCGACCAGCTCGTTGGCCGCGAGGGCCTGCACCCCCGCCAGCGAGAGCGCGCCGACGACGTCCGGCAGCTCGCCCGCGGCCGCCGAGGAGGTCAGGAGCTGGTTGAACTGGTTCTCGTCGATCCCGACCAGCTCGACCTCGATCCCGCTGCTCTCGGTGAAGGCCGCCGCGATCTCCTCCTGCGCAGCCAGCCGGTCGGGCAGGTTCTCCAGCGTCCACACGGTCAGCGGGCCCGCGTCCCCGTCCTCGCCGCCGCCCGACCCGCCGCACGCGGTGGCGGAGGCCAGCAGGCACGCCGCCGCCACCGCCGCCGTGAGGACCCGTCGCTCCGTCGCGCCCATGTGCTCCCCCTCGAGCAGCTCGCCGGTCGACCCCCGTCGGTCGGACCGGTCACGTGATCGTCACACAACGTTTATGATGGTGACAACACTGTTTATGGCTGTCGCACCTGCATAAAGGACTCCAGCGGTCCTGCCGATGCCCCAGCACAGCAGCGCCGCTGACCGAGAGGACCCCGCACGTGGCCACCACGAGCGCACCCGGCACCACCCGTCCTACCACCTCCCCCGCGCCGCGCCCAGCGACACCGCCGGCCGGCGCCGTCCCGGCCCCTCGGGCCCCGGAGCCCGAGGGCCCCGTCGCGGTCAGCTTCACCGGCCCGCGGGCCGTCAGCCTGGTCGCGGAGGACCGGCTGCCGCTGCCCCCCGGCGCCGTGCGGGTGAGGACGCTGTTCTCCGGCATCTCCGCGGGCACCGAGATGACGGCGTACCGCGGCTCCAACGTCTACCTGACCAAGCAGTGGGACGCCGCGCGACGGCTGTTCACCGAAGGCGCGCACAGCGTCGACTACCCCGTCACCGGCTGGGGCTACAGCGAGGTCGGCGAGGTGGTCGAGGTCGCCCCGGGCGCTGCCGGCCCTGCCGGCACCGCTGACGGCGACCTGCGCGTCGGCGACGTCGTCTACGGCATCTGGGGGCACCGCAGCGAGGCCGTGCTGCCCGCCGCCGCGCTCGCCGGCCGCCGCCTGCCCCCCGGCGTCGA
>CADCUY010000423.1 GCA_902806005.1 uncultured Quadrisphaera sp.
CCGGTGGACCAGCCCGCCGAGCTGCGGGGCGCCGCGCCGCCGCGCGGGGGCAGCTTCCGCGGGGGCGGCACCACCACCCGAGAGCGCCCGCTCGCCGGCAGCACCCCGGACCCCGACGACACCGAGGAGCGCCGTCCGTGAAGAGCTTCACCGCCTTCGGCGACGACCTGTACACCGGCCGCCGCTCCTACCGCGTCGTCCAGCGGCGCCGCTTCTGGTACGCCGTCTCGGCCGGGCTGGTGCTCCTGTCGGTGCTCTCGCTGCTCACCCTGCGCCTCAACCCCGGCATCGAGTTCCGCGGCGGGTCGGAGTTCCGCGTCCCCGGGGTGACCGACACGTCCTCCGCGATCGCCGAGCAGGCGGTGGAGGAGGCCCTCCCGGACGGCGGGACGCCCCGCGTCTCCACCGTCGGCACCAGCAGCGTCCGGGTGCAGACCGAGCCGCTCGACCAGGAGGGGGAGGAGCGGGTCTCCGCCGCCCTCGCCGACGGCTACGGGGTCTCGGCCGACGACGTCTCGAGCTCCTCCGTCGGCCCGAGCTGGGGCGACGACGTCACCCGGCAGGCCCTGATCGGGCTGTTCACCTTCCTCGTGCTCGCCGCGCTGGTGCTGGCCGCCTACTTCCGCACCTGGCGCATGTCGGCGGCGGCGATGACCGCCCTGGTCCACGACGTCGTCATCACCGTGGGCATCTACTCGGTGACCGGGCTGGAGGTGACGCCGTCCACGGTGATCGGCTTCCTCACCATCCTCGGGTACTCGCTCTACGACACGGTCGTGGTCTTCGACAAGATCCGGGAGAACACCGCGCACGTGCTCTCGAGCTCGCGGCTGACCTACGCCGAGTCGGTGAACCTGGCGGTCAACCAGACCCTGGTGCGGTCGATCAACACCACGGTCGTGGCGCTGCTGCCGGTGGCGGCGATCCTCTTCGTCGGGGCCCTGCTGCTGGGCGCGGGCACCCTGCAGGACATCGCCGTGGCCCTCTTCGTCGGCATGCTGGCGGGGGCGTACTCCTCGGTGTTCCTCGCCCCCGCGCTCTACACGCAGCTGATGGAGCGCCGTCCCGACGTCGCCGAGCACACCGCGCGGGTGCTCGCCGCCCGCGCCGACGGGTCGGCGGCCCGGGCGAGCGGCGCAGCGCGGGCGACGTCGACGACGGTCAGCGGCTCGCTGCTCGGCGCGGGCAGCGCTGCAGGAGCCGGCTCGGCCGCCACGGCGGTGCTGGAGCGGGACGGCGC
>CADCUY010000424.1 GCA_902806005.1 uncultured Quadrisphaera sp.
GGCGGTCAGCGGCGGGGGCAGGCGCGCGACCAGGTGGGTCAGCGGGCGCACCAGCCCGGTGACGACGATCAGCGCCGCGGTCACCAGCATCGCGCCGACGGCGGCACGGAAGCCGCCGGCCACGCCCCCGGCGGCGCCGACGCCGATCAGCAGCGCGGAGCCGGGGGTGCTCCACACCACGGCCACCGGCATCCGCTGCCACCCGCTCAGCGCGGTGCTGGCCACGGCCATCAGCACGCCGAGGGCGACCAGGGCGGAGGTGACCTGCGCCGGGCTGGCGCCCACCGCGGTGAGGCCGGCGATGACGACGGCCACCGACCCGGCGTAGCCGAGGGCCGCGGCCGACAGGCCGGTGGCCACCGCCTGGCCGCTCAGGTCGTCGCGCAGGCGCCCCGGGGGCCGGTCGAGCAGCGGCACGGGCGGCGGGACGGGCTCCACGGGGGCAGTCTCCCGGGTCGACCGCCCCGCCCGGCCGGGGTCGCCGTCGGGGGCGGAGCCTGTCTCGGGGGCGGAGCCTGTCTCGGGAGCGGGGTCGCCGTCAGGGGCGGTGCTGGGCGAGGCGGCGGCGCAGCTCCGCGCGCACGGCGGGCCACTCCGCGGCGACGATCGAGAAGACGACCGTGTCGCGCAGGACGCCGTCCTGGTCGACCCGGTGGCTGCGGAGCACGCCGTCCTGCTTGGCGCCGAGGCGCGCGATCGCCGTCCGCGACTGCTGGTTCATCCAGTGGGTGCGGAACTCCACCGCGATGCACCGCAGCTGCTCGAAGGCGTGGGTGAGCAGCAGCAGCTTGCTCTCGGCGTTGACGCCCGTGCGCTGCGCCGAGCGCGCCGTCCAGGTGGAGCCGACCTCGAGCCGGCGGTTCTGGGCGTCGACGTCCATGTAGGTGGTCATCCCGACGACCGCGCCGGTGTCGCGGCGCCGCACGGTGAACGGGAGCATCGAGCCGGCAGCGGCGAGGGCCAGGCGCCGCTCGACCTCCGCCGCCATCGCCTGCGGCGTCGGCACGGAGGTGTACCAGAGCTCCCACAGCGCACCGTCGGAGGCCGCGGCGACCAGCGCGTCGTGGTGCTCGGTGCGCAGCGGTTCGAGGACCACGAGGTCGCCGGTCAGCGTGACGGGCTCGAGGAACGGCACGGCGGCAGGGTAGGCGGCGGTCACGGGGCCGCGGGCCGGGCGGCGCCGGCCCGGCGGGCGGCGGCGAGCAGGAGCGCGGCGGCCACCGCCGCGGTGAGCAGGC
>CADCUY010000425.1 GCA_902806005.1 uncultured Quadrisphaera sp.
CCGGCTGGGACCCGGCCCGCCCCCCGGCCCTGGACGGCGTCGACCTCGACCTGCCGCCCGGGGCCAGGGTGGCCGTGCTCGGCCGCTCCGGCTCGGGCAAGTCGACCCTCGGTGCGGTGCGGGTGCGCCTGCTCGACCCGCGCGCGGGCAGCGCCCGGCGGACCGCGGGCGGCTCCGACGGCGGCGCCGCGGGCCCGGCGGGGGAGGGCGACGGCGTCGACCTGCTTGCCGTGGCCGGCGACGAGGTGCGGCGCCGGGTGCAGCTGGTCGGCGACGAGGTCGACCACGTCTTCGCCTCCACCCTGCGCGAGGGCCTGCGCCTGGCCCGGCCCGGGGCCGACGACGCCGACCTCGTGGCCGCGCTGGAGGCCGTGCGGCTCGGGCCGTGGCTGGCCGGCCTGCCCCGCGGGCTCGACACGTGGCTGGGCGAGGCGGGCTCGACCGTCTCGGGAGGCGAGCGGCGCCGCCTGGCCACCGCGCTGGCCCTGCTCGCCGACCCCGACGTGCTCGTGCTCGACGAGCCCACCGAGGGCCTCGACGAGCCGACGGCGGAGGCGCTGGTGGCCGACCTGCTCGGCAGCACCGCGCGCGCCGGGCGGGCACCGGGGCGGCCACCGCGCACGGTGCTGCTGCTCACCCACCGCCGCGAGGGGCTCGACCAGGTCGACGCCGTGCACGAGCTGCGCGACGGCCGGCTGGTGCCCGCCCGCGAGCTCGCCCGGGCCTGAGGCCGACCCCGCACGCACGAGGGCCCGCTCCCCCTCGGGGGGAGCGGGCCCTCGTTAGTGCGGGTGCTGCGGTCAGCGGGACTCGCGCACCGTGGACTGCGCGTCCTTCGCCTCGCCCTGCACGTGCTTGGCGGAGGAGGCGCCCTCCTCCTTCACGGTGCCCGCGGCGTCCTGGGCAGTCGCCTTGACCGACTGCGCCGCCTCGGCGGCCGCCGGCTTGAGGTTGCTGACGACCTCCTGGGCCTTCTCCTTCACCGGGGCCGCGAGGGCGCCGGCGTTGTCCTGAACCTTGTCCTTCACCGTGCCCGCGAGCTCCTGCTCACGCGCGCTGGCGGGGATCAGGGAGCCGATGAGCCACCCGGCGCCGAGGGCGATGAGCCCGGCGGCGAGCGGGTTGCCGCGGGTGGCGGACTTCGCCCGGGCCGGGGCCTGGGACGCCGCACCGGCCGCGCCGTGCGCGGCACCGGAGACGCTGGCGGCCGCGCTGTGGGCGGCGCCCGTCACGCTGC
>CADCUY010000426.1 GCA_902806005.1 uncultured Quadrisphaera sp.
CGGGCACCGCCGCCAGGCGCAGCAGCGCGGGCCCGCAGGGGGTGCCGGTGGCCCACCACCAGGCGCCGTCGGCGGTGCGGCGCACGGCGGGGTCCTGGCCGCCGCGGCGCAGGGGACCGAGGGTGCCCGCCAGGTCGACCGGCCACCGGACGGTCACGGTGCGGGTGGCGGGGACGACCTCGCGGGCCGCCCCGAGCCCGGGGGGCGGCCCTGCCTGCGGGCGCAGGCCGACGAGGGCGCCGGCCGGTCCCGGCGCGGATGCTGTGGATCCCGTCACCAGGACGGAACCGGACAGCACGGCGCGCACCACCGCAGTCTGCTCGCTGGCCCCGGGGGGCTGCGGCGTTTCGTACAGTGGAGGCGTGGCGAAGAGCGGGACGGCCCGAGCCGAGCGCAGCGAGCGCGAGCAGCGGCTCGCCGCGATGCGCCGGGCCCAGGAGGGCAAGGAGCGCCGGCGGCGGCTCGCGCTGGTGATCGCAGCCGGGGCGCTGGCCCTGGCCCTCGTCGCGACGGTCGTGGTCGTGATCGTGCGCCAGCAGCGGGCGCAGGACCCGGCGAACATCGGCCTGTCGGCGTCCGAGGCCTCCTGCCAGCCGGTGGAGACCGTGCCCGCGACGGGCGTGGCCCAGCACATCGGTCCGGGGACGGACAGCCCCGACACCCTCACCGTGGAGTACGACCGGGTGCCCGCCGTCTCCGGCCAGCACTTCGCCCAGCCCGCCTACCCGGCCGCGCCGTTCTACACCGCCGAGGACAGGCCGCCGGTCGAGCAGCTGGTGCACAACCTCGAGCACGGCTACACGATCGCCTGGTACACCGCCGCGCTGCCGCAGGAGCAGGTGACCGACCTGCAGGCCGCCGCCGAGGCGATGCGCCGCGACGAGGCCACCCAGCGCGGCAAGTTCATCGCCGCGCCCTGGGACGAGGCGCGCGGCCCCCTCCCGGGCGACGCCACCGTGGCCCTGGCGCACTGGGGCGCCGAGGAGGGCGCGCTGCAGTACTGCGGCGGCGTCTCGGGGCAGGTCTTCGAGGACTTCGTCGCCGCCCACCCCGCGAACGACTCCCCCGAGCCGAACGCCGCGTGACCCCCGGGGCTCCGCTGCCGGGCACGACCGTGCCGGCGCTGCTGGCCCGGGCGCAGGCCAGCGACCCCGGGCGGCCCCGGCTCACCTGGTACGGCGCGGACGGCGAGCGCGTCGAGCTCTCGGCGCGGGTGCTGGCCAACTGGGTCGCCAAGACCGCGAACCTGCTGGTCGAGGAGCTGCTCGACCCGGTGGCCCCCGGCCCGGCCGCCGGCTCCCCCGCGGCCGCGGTAGCGCTCGACCTGCCGGTGCACTGGCGCAGCGTCGTGTGGGGCCTGGCGGCGTGGTCGGTGGGGGCCCGGCTGGCGGCGACGGACGAGCCGGTGGCGGTGGTGGTGACCGTCGACCCGGCGTCCGCCCCGCCCCCCGCTCCAGGGGGTGCGCCGCTGGTGGTGGTGACGCTCGCAGCCCTGGCCTTCGCGGGTGACGTGCCCGCGGGGGCCCTCGACTACAACGCCGTGGTCGCGGGGTACGGCGACCAGATGCCGTTCGACGTCGAGCCGCTCGCCGTGGACGTCGCGCCCCTCCCGCCACACGTCGGTACTCCTGCCGGGTCCGTGGCGCCCCGGGTGCTGGTGGAGGCGGGCGCCTCACCGGCGCCGGCCGCGCTGGAGCGGGTCCTGGGCACCGTCGTCGCCGCTCTGGCCGCCGACGGTTCCGTGGTGCTGCGGGGCGAGGGGGCACCGGAGGCCGGGCACCTGGCGGAGGTCGAGCGCGTCACCGGCCTCGGGTCGTAGGGTCACCGACGATCCGTCCCCCTCGAGCGGGGGCCACGACCACCGGCCGGACGACGCAGCGTCCGGCCCCCTCGACGACACGGGAGCGCGCAGCGTGAGCAAGAGAGCCCTCATCACGGGCATCACCGGGCAGGACGGCATGTACCTGGCCGAGCTGCTGCTGGCCAAGGGCTACGAGGTCTTCGGCCTCGTGCGGGGGCAGAACAACCCCAAGCTGCCGCTGCTCGCCGCCGAGCTGCCCGACGTCACGCTGCTCACGGGCGACCTGATGGACCTCTCCAGCCTGATGCGGGCGCTCGCCGCCGCGCAGCCGGACGAGGTCTACAACCTCGGGGCCATCTCGTTCGTGGCCTACTCGTGGGAGAACGCCGCCCTGACGTCGGAGGTCACGGGACTGGGGGTGCTCAACATGCTGGAGGCCACCCGGCTCCACGCCGGCTCCGACCCGGGCCGGGTGCGCTTCTACCAGGCGTCGAGCTCGGAGATGTTCGGCAAGGTGCAGGAGGTCCCGCAGCGGGAGTCCACGCTGCTGTGGCCGCGCAGCCCCTACGGGGTGGCGAAGGTGTACGGGCACTACATGACGATCAACTACCGCGAGTCCTACGGGATGCACGCGTCGTCGGGGGTGCTCTTCAACCACGAGTCGCCGCGCCGCGGGCCGGAGTTCGTCACCCGCAAGGTCAGCCGGGCCGTGGCCCGGATCGCCCTCGGCACCCAGGAGACCCTGTCGCTGGGCAACCTCGACGCCCGCCGCGACTGGGGCTTCGCCGGCGACTACGTCGAGGCCATGTGGCTGATGCTCCAGCAGGAGACCGCCGACGACTACGTGATCGCGACCGGTGAGACGCACTCGATCGGCGAGCTGCTGGACGTGGCGTTCGCGCGGGTCGGGATCGACGACTGGTCGGACAAGGTGGTCATCGACCCGGCGTTCCTGCGGCCCGCGGAGGTCGACCTGCTGATCGGCGACCCGGCGAAGGCCCGCTCCGTGCTGGGGTGGGAGCCGAAGGTGGGCTTCACCGAGCTGGTGCAGATGATGGTCGACCACGACCTGGCGGAGCAGAAGGCGCTCGCCGGGTCGGCGCGGTGAGCGGGAGCCCCACCCCGTGACCGTGGGACCGCCCCGCGACAGGACGCCACCCGATCACCGGGACGCCCGCCCGATGAGCGGGACGCCCGCCCGATGAGCGTGGGTCACGCACGATGACCGGGACGGTCACCCGGGCCCTGGTCACCGGGGTCACCGGGCAGGACGGCGGGTACCTGGCCGAGCACCTGGTGGCGGGAGGCGCCACCGTGCACGCGACCGTCCGCCCGGGGGCGCGGAGCCGGCCCCTGTCCCGCCACCTGACGGCCCTCGGGGACGCCCTGGTGCTGCACGAGGTCGACCTGCTCGACCCCGGGGCCGTGCGCGCCCTGGTCGCCGACGTCGCCCCGGACGAGGTCTACAACCTCGCGGCCGAGAGCTCGGTGGCCCGGTCGTGGGCCGACCCGGTGGGCACGGCCCAGCTGAACGCCGTGCTGCCGGCCCTCCTGCTGGACGCCGCGAGCGCGCTGGGGAGCACCGGGGGCGCCCGCGGCGTCCGGGTGCTGCAGGCCTCGAGCGCGGAGGTCTACGCGGGCACCGCCACGGTCCCCCAGGACGAGTCGACGCCCCTGCTGCCCACCAACCCCTACGGGGCCGCCAAGGCGCACGCCCACCACCTCGTGGCCGTGCACCGGGCCAGGGGCCTGCACGCCGTGGCGGCGGTGCTGTACCCCCACGAGTCGCCGCGCAGGCCGACGGCGTTCGTCACCCGCAAGATCACCTCGACCGTCGCCGCGATCGCGCGGGGCGAGGCCGAGGAGCTCGTCCTGGGCAACACCGCAGCCCGCCGCGACTGGGGCTGGGCCCCGGACGTGGTGGTGGCGATGGTCGCGGCCCTGCGGCACGACGAGCCCCAGGACTACGTGGTGGCCACGGGGGTCGCGCACTCGGTGGAGGACTTCGTGCGCGCCGCGGCCGAGCGGGCCGGGGTCGCCGACTGGCGGGAGCGGGTGCGGATCGACCCCGCGTTCTTCCGGCCGACCGACGCCGCCGAGCTGGTGGGCGACCCCACCCGGGCCCGGACCGCCCTGGGCTGGGCTCCGAGCCGCACCTTCGAGGAGGTGGTCGGCGCGATGGTCGACGCCGACCTCGAGGGTCGCTGACGCACGCTCGAGCCGGGCACCAGCAGCCGGGTGCCAGCAGTCAGGCGCCGGACCGGCGAGGAGCCGGACCGGAGGAGCACCGGCACCGGAGGAGCACCAGGGGCTGAGGAGCACCAGGGGCTGAGCGCCGAGGACCGAGCCGCTGGGCGGGGTCATGGCGGTCGGGCACCCGCTGCGCCGTCCGCGACCGCTGCCCACGACTCCGAGCGCTCCAGGACCGGTCCCGCGGCCAGGGCAGGAGCTGCTGGGGGATCCGCGCCACCGGGCACGTCCCGGCGGCGCGCCAGCTGACGCCAGCCCGGCACCAGCGGCCGCGCCTCGCGGGCGTAGGTCCGCCCGGTGGGGCTGGTCCAGACGAAGGCCCCGGGCGAGGGCTGATCGAGCTCCCACCCGCCGTGCGTCTTGGCGTTGTGCACCCGCGGACAGGCGGCCCCCAGGTTGACCGCGCTGGTGGTGCCGACCCGCCCGTCGGGGGCGCTCGTGCCGAACTCCACGGTGTGGTCGAGCTGCGCCCCGCGAGCGGTGTGGTCGCAGGCGGCTCCGATGCACGCGCCGTCCCGGCTCTCGACGTGGGCCCGCAGCGGTGGCGGTGGCCGGTAGCGGCGGGTGCCGTGGTCGAGCACCGCCCCGGTGGGCGGGTCCGCGAGCACCGCGACCCACCGGGGGTCGTCCCCGAGGGCGGCCGGCGCGGACGAGGGACCAGCACGACCCCCGGGTTCCGCGACAGCAGCCCCGTAGTCGGTCAGGTGACCGTCACCGTCGACCAGGAGGCGCCGCCACCGCGTCACGGCCGCCAGCGCACGAGCGCTGGCGGCGTCGAGCGGCCCGACCCCCGGCACGGTGGCCGGCAGGTCGCTGTCCCCCACCAGCGTCTCGGCCGCGACCACCACCTGCACCTCCGCCAGCTGCGCCAACCGCTCCCGCTCGGGGACCAGGCCGGCGTCGTCGGGGCTGGCCGAGCCGGTGAGCAGGGCGGTGAACCCGTCGGCCCGCAGCTGGCCCACCGACCGCTCCTCGGTGCGCCCGTCGCTGCGGACGCCCCGCGCCTTCGCCGCCCTCGCCAGGCCGTTCAGGGCGAGCACGCAGGCGGTCGCGTCGACCAGCGGGAGGTCGGCGACCACCCGCTTGCAGCCCGGCAGCGGCGAGGGGCGGAGCACCACGTCGCGTTCCTCGACCCCGGCCACCACCCGCCGCGCCG
>CADCUY010000427.1 GCA_902806005.1 uncultured Quadrisphaera sp.
GCCCACCCAGTCGCGCAGGCTGTACTGGTCGAGGGCGATCAGCGACATCCACACCGCCATGGCCGCCGGCACGAGGATCACCACGACCATCAGGACGCCGCCCGGTGCCAGCAGCCACAGGGGCCGGCCGCTGGTGCTCGCCCCCCGGGGGGCCGCCGCGGCGACCGGCGCCGCGAGCGGGCCCTCGGGGGGCGGCCGGTCGACCAGCGCCCCGCTCACTGCGCCGAGGCCCGGTCGAGCGCGGTCTGCGAGGCCTGCTGCGCCTCGGTGAGCCGGGTGGCCAGCGCCCCGGTGTCGATGGCGCCGGCGCCCAGGTCGGAGCGGGACTGCACCACGACGTCGGTCAGCGCGAGCTGCACCTCCGACCAGGCGCCGGTGAACGGGGTGGGCACGGCACCCGCACCCGCCTCGAGGATGGGGCCGAGGACGTCGCTGGAGCTGGTGATCTGCTCGGCGGCGGCCGCGTTGGTGGGCAGGTCGCCGAAGGTCTCGGTGTAGGCGACCTGCTCCTCCTCGCGGGTGACCAGCTCGATGAAGGCGAGCGCCAGCTCCTTGTCGTCGGAGTAGTCGGCGACGGCGATGTTGTCGCCGGAGACGATGGTGGTCGCCGGCTCGCCGCCGCTGGGCAGCGCGGTCTCCCCCGGCGGGACGGCCGGCATCGGGGCGAAGGCGTACTTGCCGGCCACCGCCGAGGCGTCCAGGGTCGGGATGGCCGTCGGGCCGGTCATGAGCATCATCGCCGACTGGCCGGCCGCGAAGGAGGCGAGCGCCTGCGAGTTGCTCCACCCGACCGCCTCGGGGCTGACGAAGCCGTCCTCGGTGAGGAAGCCGAAGTACTCCTCGTAGGCCTGCTGCACGGTGGGGTCGTCGACGGTGACCTGGTCGCCGTCGACCAGCGGGTTGCCGTACTGGTTGGCGAACATCCAGACGAACTTCCACGGGTCGAAGTTGTCCGCGTAGCCGATCGCCGCGCCGAACCGGCCGTCGACGGTCAGCGCCTGGCCGTACTGGACCAGCTCGTCCCAGGTCTGCGGCGGGCCCTCCAGGCCGGCGGCGGCGAACAGCTCGGTGTTGTAGGCCATCGCGAAGGGCCGGCTGAGGAAGGGCACGCCGACCTCCTCGGACTCGTCCGGGCCCGACATCGCCAGGGTCGCCTCGGTGAACCGGTCGCGCCCGCCGACCGCCTCCCACTCCTCCTCGCCGAAGGTGACGAAGGCCCCGGTGGCGTGGGCGACGGGGGTGAAGGTGGTGCCGAGGGAGTACACGTCCGGTCCCTCGCCGGAGACCACGGACGTCTGGATGATCTTCTGCTCGTCGGCCGCGGAGGCGAAGGTCTCGAACCGCACCTCCGCGCCGGTCTCCTCCCGGAAGGTCGCCGCGGTGGCCTCGAACCACGCCTGCTGCTCCTCCGGGTACTGGGTGCTGGCGAGCACCAGGACGTCGAGCGGCCCCGTGGAGCCCTCCGTCTCGCTCGACTCGGCGCTGCCACCGGCGCAGCCGGTCACCGCCAGCAGGGCAGTCGTCGCGCACAGCGCGCCGAGGGTTCTGCCGGTGCTCACCCGGACAGCGACCATGGGGACCTCCTCGTCCGTGGGCTGCGCCGCTGCAGCCCGCTCCACCGGCCCGTGCCGGCTGTCGGGGAGGCTAGCGACTGTGGCAAACGGCTGGCAACCCTTTGCCAGCGCCGATCGCGCGTGCCAGGATCGGCCGGTCGCGGCACGCTCGTCCCCTGACGGCGGGCACCGGCGCCGCCAGGCGCACCGCGCCCGGTCGTCGGACCGGTCGCGGGACCGGTCGCGGGCTGGAGGAGGTGGCGGTGGCAGTGGAGAGCAGCGGCGCCCTGGCCCCGCCCGTGCCCGCCGCCCGCCGCTCCCCGCCGACGATCAGCGACGTCGCCGACCGCTGCGGGGTGGCCGTCTCGACGGTCTCGCGCGCGCTGACCCGGCCCGGTCGCGTCAGCGAGGCCACCCGGCTGCGGGTCGTCGCCGCCGCGGAGGCGCTCGGCTACCAGGCCAACCCCCGGGCGCGCTCGCTGCTCTCGGGGCGCACCGACACCATCGCCCTGCTCGTGCCCGACATCACCAACCCGTTCTTCTTCGGGGTGGTGCGCGGCACGCAGCGGCAGAGCGCCGCCGCGGGCTACGCCCAGCTGCTGGTCGACACCCAGGAGTCCGTCGAGGTCGAGGCGCGCGAGCTGGCGCGGCTGCCGAAGTCGGTGGACGGGCTGGTCCTCGCCGCCTCGCGCCTGTCCGACGACGAGCTGGTGGAGGTGGCCGCGACCGTGCCGCTGGTGACCCTGAACCGCGACGTGCCCTCGGTGCCGGGGGTGGTCATCGACACCACCTCCGGCATGGTGCAGGTGGTGGAGCACCTGGCCTCCCTCGGCCACCGGCACCTGGCCTTCGCCGCGGGGCCGGTGACCTCGTGGTCGGGTGCGCGGCGCTGGCGCGCCGTCCGCGCGGCCGCGCGGCGGCTGGGCCTGACCGCCACCCGGCTGGGGCCGTTCGCGCCGACGGTGGAGTCGGGGGCCGCCGCCGCCGACGCCACCCTCAACACCGGCGCGACCGCCGTGGTGGCCTTCAACGACGTCCTCGCGATCGGGGTGCTGAAGCGGCTGCGCGAGCGGGGGGTGGGCGTGCCGCAGGAGGTCTCGGTGGTCGGCTGCGACGACATCTTCGGCGCCGACTTCTGCCACCCCTCGCTGACCACGCTGACCGCGCCCGTGGAGAGCGCGGGGCGGGTGGCCACCGACATGCTGCTGGACCAGCTCGGCCGGGGCACCGGCCGCGGGGTGCCGCGCGCCCAGGAGGTGCTGCCCACGCACCTGACCGTGCGCGAGTCCACCGGCCCCGCGCCGGCCCGGGCCGCCCGCCCGAGGAGCCGGTCGTGAGCGCGCCCCTGCACCTGCACCCCGACCGGCTGCTGCCGGCCGACCCCGGCACCCGCGACGTCGCGCGCCGCCTGTACCGCACGGTGGCCGACGCCCCGATCACCTCGCCGCACGGTCACGTCGACGCCCGGCTGCTCGTCGACGACGCCCCGTTCACCGACGCGGCCTCGCTGCTGGTGGTGCCCGACCACTACGTCACCCGCCTGCTGCACGCCCACGGGGTGGCGCTGGGCGACCTCGGGGTGGCCCGCCGCGACGGCGCGCCCTCCCCCGCGCCCGACCCGCGCCGGGTCTGGCGGCTGCTGTGCGAGCACTGGCACGCCTTCCGCGGCACGCCGTCCCGCTACTGGCTCGAGGGCGAGCTCGCCGACCTCTTCGGGGTCCGGGTGCAGCCCTCGGCCGCGACCGCCGACGCCATCTTCGACCAGGTCGGCGAGCGCCTGGCGCAGCCGGCGTACCGGCCCCGCGCGCTGTTCGAGCGGTTCAGGATCACCACCCTGGCCACCACGGACGACCCGGCCGCCGACCTCTCGGCCCACGCCGCCCTCGCCGCGGACCCCACCTTCACCGGCTCGGTGGTGCCGACCTTCCGCCCCGACCGCTACGTCGACCCCGGCCAGCCGGGCTGGCCGGGCGCCCTGGGCGAGCTGGCCGCCGCCGCCGACGAGGACACCGGCACCAGCGCCGGGCTGCTGCGGGCCCTGGAGGCGCGGCGGCGGCACTTCGCCGCCCACGGCGCCACCGCGACCGACCACGGCCCGGTCGACGCCGCGTGCGCGCCGGTGACCGACGCCGACGCCGAGCGCCTGCACGCCGCGGCCCTGGCCGGCACGGCGAGCACCGCCGACCTGGCCGCCTACCGGGGGCACCTGCTCTTCGCGATGGCGCGGATGTCGTGCGAGGACGGGCTCGTGATGCAGCTGCACCCGGGGGTGCTGCGGGGCCACCACCGCCCCACGCTGGCGGCCCACGGCCCCGACACCGGCCACGACCTCCCCACGCCGACGGAGTTCGTCCGCGCCCTGCGCCCGGTGCTCGAGCGCTTCGGCACCGAGCCGAGCTTCCGGCTCGTGCTGTTCACCGTCGACGAGACGGCCTTCACCCGCGACATCGCCCCGCTGGCCGGGTTCTACCCCTCGGTGTGGGTGGGGGCGCCGTGGTGGTTCCTGGACACCCCGGGCGCGATCGCCCGCTTCCGCGACGCCGTCACCGACAGCGCCGGGTTCTACAAGACCGCCGGCTTCGTCGACGACACCCGCGCCTTCTGCTCGATCCCCGCCCGCCACGACATGTCCCGGCGGGTCGACGCCGGGCACCTCGCGCGCCTGGTGGTCGAGCACCGGCTCACCGAGGACGAGGCGGCGCAGACCCTGCAGGACCTGGTCACCACCCTCCCCCGCCGGGTCTTCCGGCTCGACCGGGCGGGCTGAGCCGCCCCTCGGCGGAGCGGCGAGAGCACCTCCAGGCGGTTGCCGACCGGGTCGGCGACGGAGGACCGGCGGCGCCCCGGCAGGTCCTCGTCCCAGGCGACGGCGGTGTCGGCCAACGGCGCCAGGGGGCTCTCCAGCGCCCCGCGCGCCAGGCACTCCTGGACGTGCTCGAGCTGGTCGACGTACCCCGCTCCCCGGTAGGGGATCTCGACCACCTGCGGGTCGCCGCCGTCCGGGCGCAGCACCAGGCGCGGCGGCTGCTGGAAGGAGGGGGCGACCTCGATGCGACCGCGCGTGCCCACGAGCTCCGCGGCCCGGGCCGCGGGGGCCAGCAGCGTGCACGCCAGGAGCGCCTGCTCCCCGCCCGGCCACCCGAGCAGCAGCGCCGCCTCCGCGTCGACCCCGGTCGCGGCCAGGGACCCCACGGCGGCGGTGCTCGAGGGGGCGCCGAGCAGCATCACGGCGAAGGAGACCGGGTAGACGCCGACGTCGAGCAGGGCCCCGCCGCCCTGGCCGGGGTCGAGGAGGCGGTGCCGGGGGTCGGTGACCGGGCTGCGGGAGCCGATGTCGGCCCGCACGGTGCGCAGCTCGCCGACCGCGCCGTCCTGGACCTGCTGCCGCAGCCGGCGCACCAGCGGCTGGGTGCGGGTGCGCATCGACTCCATGAGGAACAGCCCGCGCTCCCGGGCGAGGTCGACGAGCTCCTGGGCGGCGGCGGCCGTGGCGGTGACCGGCTTCTCCACCAGCACCGGCTTGCCCGCCGCCAGGGCGGCCCGGGCGAGGGCGTGGTGCTGGGCGTGCGGGGTGGCGACGTAGACCACGTCCACCTCGGGGTCGGCCAGCAGCGCCGCGTACGAGCCGTGGGCCCGGGC
>CADCUY010000428.1 GCA_902806005.1 uncultured Quadrisphaera sp.
ACGGCGTCCACCGGGGTCGGTCGGCCCGGCTGCCCGCCGAGCGCGGCGTCGGCCGCGGTCCGCGGCGCTCCGACCGTCGCGGCGGCGCGGGTGGGGCCCGGCGGGACGGCGGTCGTCACGGCCGGTCAACACCGCTGAGCGCGCGGATCGTCCCCTGGCCCGGGCCGGGCGAGCGCGGGCCCCTGAGGCGGCTCAGCGCCGCAGGGTGGCCCCGATCGCCGTCGCCAGCACGTCGAGGCCGTCGGCCAGCAGCGCGGGCTCGATGGTCAGCGGCGGCAGCAGGCGCAGCACGTTGCCGTGGGTGCCGCAGGTCAGCGTGACCACCCCTGCGGCGTGGCAGGCCGCGCTGATCGCGGCCGTCGACGCCGCGTCGGGGAGGGTGGTGCCCGGCTGCACGACCTCGACGGCGATCATCGCCCCGCGCCCGCGCACCTCGCCGATCCCGGGGTGGACGGCGGCCAGCGGCTCGAGCACGCCCCGCACCTGCGCCTCGATCCGCCGGGCGGCGGCGGGCAGGTCGAGGGCCTCCATCGCGCCGATCGCGCCGAGCGCCGCGGCGCAGGCCACGGGGTTGCCGCCGTAGGTGCCGCCCAGCCCGCCGGTGTGCGGGGCGTCCATCACCTCGGCGCGCCCGGCCACCGCCGCGAGCGGCAGCCCGCCGGCGATGCCCTTGGCCATGGTCACCAGGTCGGGCCGCACGTCCTCGTGCTCGCTGGCGAACACGTCGCCGGTGCGGGCGAAGCCGGTCTGCACCTCGTCGGCGACCAGCAGCACCCCGTTCGCCGCGCACCACGCCGACAGGGCCGGGAGGAAGCCGGGCGCGGGCACGACGAAGCCGCCCTCGCCCTGGACCGGCTCGATCACCACGCAGGCGACCTGCGCCGCCCCGACCTGCGCCTCGATGACGTCGATCGCGCGCGCCGCGGCCTGCTCGCCGGTCATCCCCGCCGGGTCGCGCAGGGGGTAGGACATCGGGGCGCGGTGCACCTCGCCGGCGAAGGGCCCGAAGCCGGTCTTGTAGGGCATCGCCTTGGCCGTCATGGCCATCGTGAGGTTGGTGCGCCCGTGGTAGGCGTGGTCGAAGACGACGACCGCGCTGCGCCCGGTGGCGTGCCGGGCGATCTTCACCGCGTTCTCCACCGCCTCGGCGCCGGTGTTGAACAGCGCCGCCCTCACGCCGCCGTCGCCGTCGGTGCGGCGCACCGGTGCGAGGCGCACCAGCTGCTCGCACACGGCCACGTAGCCCTCGTAGGGGGTGACCATGAAGCAGGTGTGGGTGACCGCGGCGACCTGCTCGCGCACCCGGGCGACGACGTCGGCCTGCGCGTGCCCCACGTTGACCACCGCGATGCCGGCCCCGAGGTCGACCAGCTGGTTGCCGTCGACGTCGACGAGCACCGCTCCCTCGGCCCGCTCGACGTAGACCGGCAGCGTGGAGCCGACGGCGCGGGAGACCGCGGCCAGGCGCCGGGCGTGCAGCGCCCGCGAGCGCGGCCCGGGCACCTCGGTGACCAGCCGGCGCACCTGCTCGACCCCGGTGCCGGCCGCCGCGTCGGGGGAGGGGAGGGTGCCGCCGGGGCGCAGCTCGGTCGCGGTCATGGCGTCGAGGGTACGACCGCCCGGCGGGCTCCCGCGGCCCTCCGGCGACCACGCAGAGTTCACGAATCGTCACCCCTCGGGCCATTCGCCCGTGCTTGCATGAGGACGCATCCGTCCCGTGACCCTGGAGGACCCTCCGTGCCCCACTCCCGTCCCGCGCGCCGCCGAGCCACCACCGCGCTCGCCGTCGCCGGACTGACCTGCGCCGTCGTCGCCGCCGCGGCCCCGGCCTCGTCCGCCGCCGGCCCCTCCGGCGCCGCGCCGAAGGCCCCCGCCGCGAAGACCGTCGACGTGCAGCTGCTGGCGCTGAACGACTTCCACGGCAACCTGGAGACGCCGACCGGTTCGGGCGGCCGCACGCAGACGGGCCTCGACGCCGCGGGCAAGCCGGTCACCGTCGAGACCGGCGGCTCGGAGTTCCTGGCCACCCAGCTGGCGCAGCTGGCCGCGCAGCAGCGCAAGCAGAACACCATCACCGTCGCCGCGGGCGACCTCATCGGCGCCTCGCCGCTGCTGTCCGCGGCCTTCCACGACGAGCCGGCCATCGAGTCGCTCGGCCTGGCCGGGCTGGACTACGCGAGCGTCGGCAACCACGAGTTCGACGAGGGCGCCGACGAGCTGCTGCGCATCCAGGACGGCGGCTGCCACCCGGTCGACGGCTGCGCCGACGGCACCCCGTACGAGGGCGCCGACTTCCAGTACCTCTCGGCCAACGCCTTCGTCACCGACACCGGCGAGCCGCTGCTGCCGCCGACCGCGGTGCACACGGTGCAGGGCGCGAAGGTCGGCTTCATCGGCATGACCCTCGAGGGCACCGCCGACATCGTCAGCCAGGAGGGCGTGGCCGGCCTCGACTTCGCCGACGAGGTGGAGACCGCCAACCGCTACGCCGCGCAGCTGCAGGACCGCGGCGTCGAGACCATCGTCGTCCTGCTCCACCAGGGCGGGAGCCAGACCGGCCCGAACGCCTTCGACCGCAACGCCTGCAACGGGCTCACCGGCCCGATCGTCGACATCGCGGACGGCATGAGCGACGCCATCGACGTCGTGGTCAGCGGCCACACGCACCAGGCGTACAACTGCGAGCTCGACGGCAAGCTCGTCACCAGCGCCAGCTCCTTCGGCCGGCTGGTCACCGACATCGACCTGAGCATCGACAAGCGCACCGGCGACGTCGTGACGGCGGAGGCGGACAACGTGCTCGTCACCCGCGACGTGGCGCCCGACCCGGCGCAGACCGCGCTGATCGCCCGCTACCGCGAGGCGCTCGGGCCGATCGCGACGAAGGTCGTCGGGTCCGTGGCCGCCGACCTGACCAGGACGCAGGAGACCCTGTACGGCACCGTCAGGGGCCAGTCGCCGCTGGGCGACGTCATCGCCGACGCCCAGCTCGCCGCCACCGACGACGAGGCCGACGCCGTCGCGGCGTTCATGAACCCCGGCGGGGTGCGCGCCGACCTGCTGGCCGGCGAGGTCACCTACGAGGAGGCCTTCACGGTGCAGCCGTTCGCCAACAACCTGGTCACCCTCGACCTCACCGGGGCGCAGCTGCAGTGCGTGCTCGAGCAGCAGTTCGTGCTCGGGCGCACGCTCTACCCGTCGGCCGGCGTCGCCTACCAGGTCTCCGCCAGCGGCACCACGGGCACGGTCGCCGACCCCTGCTCGGGCACCCGGGTGCCCGACGCCAGCCTCACCATCGGCGGGCAGCGCGTGATCGCCGACCAGACCTACCGGATCACGGTGAACAACTTCCTCGCCGGCGGCGGCGACGGGTTCAGCCAGCTCACCGGCGGCACGAACCTCGTCACCGGGGCGATCGACCTCGACGCCCTCACCGCCTACCTGGGGGCGGAGAGCCCCGTGCCGGTGCCGACCGACGACAGGATCACCCCCGTCGGCTGACCCCGGCTCACCGGCCGGGCCGCGGCGGCCCCGAGCCCCCCGTCGAGGGGGGCGCGGGGTCGCCGAGCCCGTCGGCGAACCGGGTCAGCAGCGCGCCGAAGGCCGCCACGTCGGCCTCGGTCCACCCGGCGAGCTGGTCGGCCAGCCACCCCTGGCGGGCGCGGACGGCGCGCTCGCGCAGCGCCGAGCCCGCCGGGGTGAGCTCCAGCGCCGTGCGCCGGGCGCTCGCCGCCGAGGGCCGGCGGGCGACCAGCCCGGCCTCCTGGGCGCGGTCGACCAGCCGGCTGGCGGTCGAGGGCTCGACGTCGGCCAGCCGCGCCACGTCGCCCACGCCCACCTCCGTGCCCCGGGCCGCCCCCCGGGCACAGGCCTCGACCACCAGCAGGCTCGACATCTCCACCGCCGGGCCGCCGTCGTCGTCGACCAGGCGCGAGCGCGAGGCGCTCCACAGCCGGCGCAGGCGCAGCAGGGCGTCGTCCACCGCGGCGAGCCCCTCGTCCCTCACAGGTGTACCGTACACATGTCGAGGTCATCGTCACCGCTGGAGGACCACCGTGAGAGTCGCGCTGCTGGGATCGACCGGACGCACCGGGCGGCTGGTCGCCGCCGAGCTCACCCGTCGGGGCCACCAGGTCGTCGCCCTCGTGCGCGACCCCGCGCGGGCCCCCACCGGCGTCGTGCCCGTGGTCGGCGAGGCCGACGACCCCACCGCGCTGGCCCGGGTGCTGGAGGGCGCGGGCGCCGTCGTCTCCGCGCTCGGCCCGTCGGGGAAGGACCCCGACCTGCACCGGCGCACCGCGGCGGTCCTCGTGCCCGCGATGACCGCCGCCGGGGTCCGCCGCTTCGTCGGGGTCAGCGGGGCCGGCGTCGACGCCGAGGGCGACCGCAAGCGGCGCCGCGACCGCGTCATCTCCGGGCTGATGCACGTCCTGGCCCGCGCGACCGTGGAGGACAAGGAGGCCGAGATGGCCGCCTTCGCCGCCAGCGACCTCGAGTGGACCTTCGTCCGGCCGCCGCGCCTGGGCGACGGGCCCGCCACCGGCGACGTCGAGTCCGACCCGCACGTCTCGACCCGCTCGACGCGGATGAGCCGCGCCGACCTCGCCGTGCACCTCGCCGACGTCCTGGAGCAGGGCCTGCACGTGCGGCGCGCGCCGTTCGCCGCCAGCCGCTGAGCACCACCCCGCACAATGGCGCCGTGAGCGCGCGCGAGGTGGTGCTGCTCGGCTCGACCGGCAGCATCGGCACCCAGGCCGAGGCCGTCGTGGCCGCCTGCCCGGAGAGGTTCCGCGTGGTGGCCCTCGCGGCCGGCGGCGCCGACGTCGCCGCCCTGGCCGCGCAGGCGGTGCGCCTCGAGGTCGACGTCGTGGCGGTGGCCCGCGCCGACGCGGAGGCGCTGCTGCGCGAGGCCCTCGCGGCCGCCGCGCGCGACGAGCGGCGCGGGTGGGCCCCGCGCGTCCTGGCCGGGCCGGACGCCGCCGAGCAGGTGGCCGCCCACCCGTGCGACGTCGTCCTCAACGGCATGACCGGGTCGGTCGGCCTGCGCCCGACCCTGGCCGCGCTCGCGTCCGGAGCGACCCTGGCGCTGGCCAACAAGGAGTCGCTGGTCGTCGGCGGCGCCCTCGTCACCGCCGCCGCCGCGCCGGGGCAGCTGGTTCCCGTC
>CADCUY010000429.1 GCA_902806005.1 uncultured Quadrisphaera sp.
CGGCGTGCTGCCTCTCCTCCGGACTCTCACCGTCGGTCCCGGAGTCCCACCGGGTCCACCGGCCGATGGCGTCGGCCGGGTCGCGGACTGTCACCGCCGGTTCGGACTTCCACCGACCCCGGAGCACGCGCTGGACACTGCTGTCCCCCAGTGTGCCACCGGCCCCGCCGCGCCCCGGCGGCGCCGGTGTCAGGCCCGCGCCACCGCGGCGACGACGGCGCCGGTCAGGCGCACCAGGTCGGCCGGCGCCAGCTCGACGTCCAGGCCCCGGCGGCCCCCGCTGACCAGCACCGTGGGGTGCCCGGTCGCGCTCGCGTCGACCACCGTGGGCAGCCGCCTGCGCTGGCCCAGGGGGCTGATCCCGCCCACGACGTAGCCGGTGGCCCGCTCGGCCGCCGCCGGCTCGGCCATCGCGGCGCGCTTGCCGCCCAGCGCCGCGGCCAGGGCCTTGAGGTCGAGCCGCCCGGTCACCGGCAGCACCGCGACGGCCAGGTGCCCGTCGACGTCGGCGACCAGGGTCTTCAGCACCCGCTCCGGCGCCACCTGGAGGGCCGCGGCGGCCTCGAGGCCGAACCCGTCGGCGGCGGCGACCGCGGGGTCGTGGGCGTAGGGGTGCACCGCGTGCTCCACGCCCGCCCGCGCCAGCGCCGTCGTCGCCGGCGTGGCCGCGGAGCGGCCGTCGCCCCGCCGCGGGCTCATCCGGCGCCGGTCAGTTCGGGCTCACCTCGGTCGCGGCGAGGTCGACCGCCGGCAGCGAGCTCAGCTCGCTGATCAGCACGTCCTCGCGGTGCAGCAGCCGGCGCTCGGTGCGCAGCCGGCTGGTGGTGTCGGGCAGCTCCAGCAGCGCCTGCCGCTCGGGCAGGTCGAGCACCATGCCGGCCATCACCAGGTACGACAGCACCACCGGGGCCGGCGCCTCGCGCTCCGGGAGCCCGGTGGCGGCGATGCCGAGCCGCTCGCGGTAGGCCGCCCAGCGCCGGGCCACGACCTCGGTGAGGCGGGCCAGCGGCTCGCCGCCCTCCTCGCCCTCGGGGGCGTCGGGCTCGTCGAGGGGGCTCACGATGCCGGTGAGGTAGGGGGTGCCGGCGTCCTCGTCCAGCCCGTGCAGCCGGAACCGCACCGCACCCGCGGTCAGCAGCTGGAAGCGCCCGTCGGGCAGCTCCTCGTGCTCGCGCAGCAGCGCCGTGCACCCGACGGCGTGCAGCGCGGACGCCGCGTGGCGGCTGCCGGCGTCGCGGCCCTGGCGCAGGGCCACCACCCCGAAGGCGCGCTCCTGCGGGGGCCGCTGCAGCAGGTCCTGCACCAGGGTGCGGTAGCGGGGCTCGAAGATGTTCAGCGGCAGGACCAGCCCCGGGACCAGCACCTGCCGCAGCGGGAAGAGCGGCAGGCGCTGGCGCACGCCCGGCAGTCTAGGTGGGCTGACCCGAGCGGGTGATCGCCGCCCGCCGCGCTCAGCAGCCGGCCCGCTCCGGTCGATGAGCCCGCCATGACCAGCGGCCTCCTCGCGCCGGCCGGCCCCCGGGGCCCGGCCGGTGCGACGGTGCGCCCGGCGGTGGTCGCGCTCGTGCTGGCCCTGCTGCTGGCCCCGGTCGCGCTGGTGCAGCCGGCCCGGGCGGCGACGCCGGGCGCCCCGTCCTACGACGCGGTCGTGCGCGCCGACGCCCCGCGCTCGTACTGGCGCTTCGGCGAGGCGGCGGGCACCAGCGCGGTGGCCGACCAGGGCACGTCCCGCGCCCACCCCCTGACCGTCGACGCGACGGTCGCGCTGGGGCCCGCCGGGGCGGTCCCGGGGGACACCGCGGCACGCTTCAGCACCGGGGGTCAGACCGCCCCGACGTCGACCGGGGGTCCGCGAACAGCGGCGCCGCAGGTCTTCACCGTCGAGGCGTGGTTCCGCACCTCCTCCGCCCGCGGTGGCCGCATCCTCGGCTTCTCCTCGGACGCCTCGGGCCGCGGCGGCGGCGACCGGCACCTGTTCCTGCGCAACGACGGCCGGGTCGCCTTCGCCGTCTACGACGGCGCGCAGCGGCTGGTGACCAGCCGCGACGGGTACGCCGACGGGCAGTGGCACCACGCGGTGGCCACCCTCAGCAGCACCGGCCTCGCGCTGTACGTGGACGGCGCCCAGGTCTCGCGGCGGGCCACCACCACGTCCGCGGAGGTGAGGGAGGGCTGGTGGCGTGTCGGTGGCGGTGACATCAGCGCCTACAGCCCCTCGGCCGTCGGGCCCGCCGACCAGTCCCTCGTCGGCGACCTCGACGAGGTGGCCGTCTACCCCACCGCACTCACCGGTGAGCAGGTGCGCGCCCACTACGTCGCGAGCGGACGGGCCGTGGTGACCACGGCCCGGCCCACCGACCGCTACGGGGCGGCGGTCTGGGACGACGGTGCCGACGCGCACTGGCGCCTGGAGGAGACCGGCGGGACGGGCGTCGCCGGCAGCAGCCGGAGCGGGGTCACCGGCACGCACCGCGGGAGCCCCGTGCTCGGGGCCCCCGGCCTGCGGGGGTCGCGGGGCGTCACGATGGACGGCGGCGGCGACGCGATCGTCTCCTCCTACACCGACGTCAACCCGAGCACCTACGCCGTGGAGCTGTGGTTCGCCACGACCACGACCACCGGTGGCCGGATCATCGGCTTCGGCGACAAGGCCCTCGGGCCGAGCGTGGCCTACGACCGCCACGTGTGGATGACCGACGACGGCAGGCTGAGCTTCGGCGTCCGCACCAACGGTGCCGCGATGATCGCCAGGACCACCAGGGCGTACAACGACGGCCGGTGGCACCACCTGGTCGCCACCCAGCAGCCCGGCGGCCGGGTCCTGTACGTCGACGGCGCGGTCGCCGCCTCCGGGCCCGAGGTCAGCACCAACGACTACGCCGGCTCCTGGCGCGTCGGCACCGACCTGACCTGGGGCAGCGGCGTGGCCAGCAACGACTTCGAGGCGACCGTCGACGAGGTGGCCACCTACTCGACGGCCCTGTCCGCGACGGTCGTCGCCCGTCACCACCGCCTCGGTTCGGCCCCGACCGGCGTCCCGCCCACGGCGGCCTTCACCGCGACCACCACCGAGCGCACGGTCTCCGTCGACGCCTCGGCGTCCACCGCCGACCCCCTGGGCGCGGTGGCCTCGTACGCGTGGGACTTCGGCGGCGGGGCCAGCGCCACCGGGCGGACGGCGTCGCACACCTACGCGACGGCTGGCACGCACCAGGTGCGGCTGACGGTCACCGACGACGAGGGGGCGACCACCACCACGACCCGCACGGTGCAGGTGAACAGCACGCCCGAGGCGGCGTTCACCGCGGAGGTCAGCGACCTCGCGGTCGCGGTCGACGCCGCCGGGTCGACGGACGCGGACGGCGACGCCCTCGGCTACGCGTGGGACTTCGGGGACGGGGCCACCGCCACCGGTCCCACCGCCAGCCACGTCTACGCCACCGCCGGCGACCGCACCGTCACCCTGACCGTCACCGACGCCCGCGGCGCCACCCGCGGCACGACCCGACCGGTGCAGGTGAACAGCACGCCCGAGGCGGCGTTCACCGCGGAGGTCACCGACCTCGCCGTCGCGGTCGACGCCGCCGGGTCGAGCGACGCCGACGGCGACGCCCTCAGCTACGCGTGGGACTTCGGCGGCGGAGCCACGGCCACCGGGCCGACGGCGACCCACACCTACGCGCTGGCGGGCACCCACCAGGTGCGGCTGACGGTGACCGACGCCCGCGGGGCCACCCGCAGCACGACCCGACCGGTGCAGGTGAACAGCACGCCCGAGGCGGTGTTCACCGCGGAGGTCACCGACCTCGCGGTCACCGTCGACGCCACCGGGTCGCGCGACGCCGACGGCGACGAGCTCGCCCACTCCTGGACCTTCGGGGACGGGGCCACCGCCACCGGTCCCACCGCCAGCCACCGCTACGCCACCGCCGGCGACCACAGGGTCGTGCTGACGGTCGTCGACCCCTCCGGCGCCACGCGCACGACCTCGGCCGTCGTCACGACGACCCCGGCCAACGAGGTGCCGTCCGCCGCGTTCACGATGACGGTGGACGACCTGGCGGTCGTCCTCGACGGCGGCGGCTCCCAGGACCCCGACGGCGTCCTGGTGGACCACTCCTGGTCGTACGGCGACGGGACGACCGGCACCGGCGCGCAGGCCCAGCACACCTTCGCCGAGGCGGGCACCTACCGGGTCGCCCTCGAGGTGACGGACGACCGCGGCGGGAGGAGCTCCACCACCCAGGAGGTCGTCGTCACGGCCAACCCCTCGCCCTCCGCCGTCTTCACCACGACGGTGGTCGACCTGTCGCTCGCCGTCGACGCCTCGGCGTCCGTCGACCCGGACGGCGACCGGCTCACCGCCTCCTGGGACTTCGGCGACGGCAGCGGCGTGGTCACCGGCATGACGGCGACGCACGACTACGCGGCCCCGGGCACCTACCCGGTCACCCTGACCATGACCGACGACGACGGCGGGAGCACCGCGGCCGTCAGGACCGTCGTGGTCGCCGGGCCGAACCAGCGGCCGACGCCGCACCTCAGCTCCGTCGTCGCCGCCGGCGGGCGGTCGCTCGTGCTCGACGCCTCGCGGAGCGCGGACGTCGACGGCACCGTGACCCGCTACACCTGGGCCTTCGGTGACGGGTCGACCGCCGACGGGCCGGAGGCCACCGCGGAGCACACCTACGCGGCACCGGGCTCCTACACCGTCACGCTCGTGGTCACCGACGACGACGGCGCCACCGGCACCGTCACGAGCACCGTGCGGATCAACACGCCGCCGAGCGCAGCGCTCACCCCCACCGCGGACGGGCTCACGGTGACCTTCGACGCCTCGCCGTCCACCGACGGCGACGGCGACGCCCTCACCGCGACGTGGGCCTTCGGGGACGGGGCCACGGGCTCGGGCACGACGGTGTCGCACACCTACGCGAGCCCCGGCACCCGCACCGTGACGCTGACCGTCGTCGACCCGCACGGCGGCACGGCCACCCTCGCCCTGCCGGTGACCGTGGGAGCGCCCGCGGGGGCGCCGCCCGCGCCCGCACCGACGCCAGCACCGACGCCAGCACCGACGCCAGCGCCGACGCGCCCGCCGGTGGTCACCCCGCCCGCACCGCCGCCCGTGGTGGCCCCGCCGGTGGTGGCCCCCCCCGCACCG
>CADCUY010000430.1 GCA_902806005.1 uncultured Quadrisphaera sp.
GCAGGAGGGCCGGCCCGCCACGTCGAACCGCCGCGGGGTGGAGGCGTGGAAGCAGGTCGAGCAGGCCGAGGAGCGCCTCGAGCAGCGCGCGGGGCAGCGCACCCGGGCGCGCGAGCGGCGCCGGCGCCGGGTGCGGGTGGCGACGTGGACGGCCCGGATCCTGCTGCCGGTGGTCGGGGCCGCCGTGCTCGTCGGGGTCCTGCAGGCCGAGGGCGGCGACCTCGGTGGCTGGCCGCGCGAACGCGTCATCGCCTTCCTGGCCGCGGTCTTCGCCGTGCCGGCCGCGCTCGCCGCGTGGCTCGCGCGCCGGGAGGGCTGGCCCATGGCCCTGGCGGCGGCCGTCGGGACCTTCGGCGCGCAGGGCGCGCTCGTCTTCGGCGTCGCGTTCGTCGCCCTCGGCCTCGGCCCGCAGTGAGTGCGGGGGCGTCCGCCGGGCGCGGGCAGCAGTGAGGGCGTCCTCGGGCTCCGGCGTCACGGCGCCGCCCGTGCACCACCCCCGGTGACGCGGCGCCCGTCGCGGAGCGTCACCACCGCGTCGGCGACGCTCGTGACCGTCTCGTCGTGCGTCGCGCACAGGACCGCGGTCCCCGCGGTGCGGGCGAGCCCGGACAGCAGCTCGGCGACCCGGCGGGCGTTGCGCTCGTCGAGGTGGGCGGTCGGCTCGTCGGCCAGGAGCACCGCGGGCGGGTCGCCGATGGCACAGGCGATCGCCACGCGCTGGCGCTCGCCGCCCGACATCCGATCCGTCGCCTGGGCGGCGTGCTCGGTCAGGCCGACGGCCTCCAGCGCGGCTTCCGCCCGGGCGGCCGCGCCCGCCGGGTCGGCGCCCCGGATGCGCAGGACCAGCTCGACGTTCTCCCGCGCGCTGAGCCCGGGGACGAGCGCCGCCACCTGCGGGACGACGGCCACCGGGCCGCGGCGCATGCGCGCCGACGCGCTGCGGTCGAGGTCCTCCACCGCCAGGTCCCCGATCGTGATGCTGCCGCCCGCGAGCGGCTGAAGCCCCGCGAGCGCCCGCAGGAGCGTCGTCTTCCCGCTGCCGGAGGGGCCGGCGAGCGCCACCATCGAGGATCTCGGGACGGTCAGGTCGACGCCCGCGAGGACCGCGGAGCCGCCACGCACGCAGCGCAGGCCGCGGGCCCTGAGCGCGGGGGCGCCGTCGGCCCTCCCGGCGCCGGCCCGGGGTCGTGGGGGCGCGGGCGGC
>CADCUY010000431.1 GCA_902806005.1 uncultured Quadrisphaera sp.
GGCGCAGGCGAACTCCCCCACCGGCGGCGACCTCTACGACTGGTTCCTGCTGCCCGACGGGTCGCTGCACGTCACGGTGGTCGACGTCGCGGGTCACGGCGTGGCCAGCACCCGCGACGCCCTGTCGGTGACCCACGCCGTGCGCACGCTGGTGCTCGAGGGCCACAGGCTGGGCACGGTGCTGGAGCGCGCCGACCGGCTGCTGCAGGCCCCGGGCCTCGACGTGGTCGCCACCGTCCTGCTCGCGCGCCTCGACCCGGCGTCGGGCGTGCTGCAGCTCGCGGGCGGCGGCCACCCGCCGGCGCTGCTGGTGCCCGGAGCTGCCGAGCCCGGGGCCGCGCCGCGCTACCTGGAGGCGCCCGGCTGCCCGATCGGGTACCCGGGCGCGGGCAGCGACGGGACCACCGCCGTGCCGCTCGCGCCCGGCGACACGGTGCTGCTCTACACCGACGGTCTGGTCGAGGTGCGCCGCGACATCGTCGAGGGGCTCGAGACCCTCGCCCGGGAGGCGGCCCGCGCCCGCGGGCGGGCCGTGGGGCCCTTCGTCGACGCCGTGCTGGCCGGCGCAGCGGGCAGCGATCCGCTCAGCGACGACACGCTCGTGCTGGCCCTGCGCTGGCGGCCAGGACCGACCGCGGACGGCGCAGACCGGGACGCACCACCCCGGGCCTCCGCCTGAGGTCGAGGTCGAGCACGCGACCGGTCCGTCAGGGTTCGATCCGTCTCGTTCGATCCGTCAGGGCTCGAGCAGCAGCCTCGCCCGGAGCCGCCCGACCAGGTCGCCGCCCGCCGTCCCGTCCGCGCGGGCGCGCACCCAGCCCGCCGTGCCGCCGGGGTGGTCGTCCCAGACCCGCAGCACGACCGCCAGCGCGTCGAGCGGGGCCTCGAGGTACTCACGCGGGATGCTCGGCAGCTCGGTCCCCGGAGGCACCGCGGCGCCGGCGGCCAGCCGGGCCGCCACCGCGGGCATCGCCGCGGTGGTCCGCGCGAAGTCGGCGACGACCGCCTCGTGCGGCACGTCCAGCAACCGCAGCACCAGGGCGACGACCAGCCCCGTGCGGTCCTTGCCCGCCGCGCAGTGCACCAGGGTGGGGCCGGGCTCGTCCGCCACCAGGGCGACCGCGCGCACGAGCGGGGTGCCCGGCTCGATCATCGAGCGGTAGAGGTCGAGCATCGTCGGCCGCTGTCGCGCGAGCGCGCTGGGGTCGACGACGGCGTCCAGCAGCTCCACGGCGTGCACCGACGTCTCACCGCCGAGCAGCGGGTGGGGACCGGGCGCCTCCGCGGCCGAGCGCAGGTCGACCACCGTCCGCGGCGGCCAGGCGGCGACCTCGGTGGGCACGGCGTCGCCGGCGAGCGGCTGGGCGCTGCGCCACAGCACCCCCCGGCGGAGGCCCGGGGCCGCGCCGGCGACGTCGCGGAGGTTCGCCAGCCGGTCCAGCGGCTCCGTCACCGGCGCTCCCCCGCGTCCTGCCGCCGACTCACGCCAGGCGGGCGGCGAGGTTCTCGTCGAGCGCGGCCAGGAAGTCCTCGGTGGTCAGGTGGCCCTGCTCCGGGCCCACCAGCGCCGCGAGGTCCTTGGTCATCTTCCCGTCCTCCACGGTCTTGATGACCACGTCCTCGAGGGTCTCGGCGAAGCCGGTGACCTCGGGCGTGGAGTCGAGCACGCCGCGGTGCTTGAGCCCGCCGGTCCACGCGTAGATCGAGGCGATCGGGTTCGTCGACGTCGGCTTGCCGGCCTGGTGCTGGCGGTAGTGCCGGGTCACCGTGCCGTGCGCGGCCTCCGCCTCGACCACGGAGCCGTCCGGCGTGGTCAGCACCGAGGTCATCAGGCCGAGCGAGCCGAAGCCCTGGGCCACGGTGTCGGACTGCACGTCGCCGTCGTAGTTCTTGCAGGCCCACACGTAGCCGCCCTCCCACTTGAGGGAGGCCGCGACCATGTCGTCGATGAGGCGGTGCTCGTAGGTGATGCCGGCCGCCGCGAAGTCCGCGGCGAACTCGGCCTCGTAGATCTCGGCGAACAGGTCCTTGAAGCGCCCGTCGTAGGCCTTGAGGATCGTGTTCTTGGTCGACAGGTACACCGGGTACTTGCGCGCCAGCCCGTAGTTCAGCGAGGCGCGGGCGAAGTCGCGGATCGAGGAGTCGAGGTTGTACATCGAGAGGCTGACGCCCGGGCCGGGGGCCTTGAACACCTCGTGCTCGATCGGCGCCGAGCCGTCCTCCGGGGTGAAGGTCACCGTCAGGGTGCCCGGGCCGGGGAAGGTGAAGTCGGTGGCGCGGTACTGGTCGCCGAAGGCGTGCCGGCCGACGATGATCGGCTTGGTCCAGCCCGGCACCAGCCGCGGCACGTTGGAGATGATGATCGGCTCGCGGAAGATGACGCCGCCGAGGATGTTGCGGATCGTGCCGTTCGGCGAGCGGTACATGCGCTTGAGGCCGAACTCCTCCACGCGCGCCTCGTCGGGGGTGATCGTGGCGCACTTGACGCCGACGCCCTCGCGCTGGATGGCGTTCGCCGCGTCGACGGTGACCTGGTCGTCGGTCGCGTCGCGGTGCTCGATGCCGAGGTCGTAGTACTCGAGGTCGACGTCGAGGTACGGGTGGATCAGGCGGTCCTTGATGAACTGCCAGATGATCCGCGTCATCTCGTCGCCGTCGAGCTCGACGACCTTGCCCTCGACCTTGATCTTCGCCACTGCGCCCCCTCGGATGTGCGTGGCCCGCAACGTAGCGGACGGCTCCGACGTCCCCCAGCGGGCGGGTGGGGCGCTACTCCTCCTCGGCGACGGCGCCGGCGTCGCCGTCCGCGTACGCCTGCGCCAGGTCGCGGAGGTCACCGTCGCCGTCCGCGAGGAGACCTGTCACAGCCCTCCGGGGCCAGGGGACGTCGGGCAGCCTCCCGCGGCGCGGCGGGGGGACGCCGTACCGGCCGCGGGCGAGGTCGTCGAACCGCTGCTCCACCGCCTGGCGCACCACCTCGGGCACCGAGGAGCCCTGCCACCGGGCCAGGACGACCAGCCTCTCCTTCACCGGCGCGGGCATCCGCACGCTGACCAGGGGTGACGGCCCCGGGGCGCCGTCGAGCGAGGGCCTGCCGAGGGACGGCAGCCAGAACCCCTCCTCCCCCCGGCCCGGGCGACCCGGCCGGTGCGGAGGGTCGTCTGGGGGATCCGTAGCGTCACTCCACACGGACGACACCGCCTCCTCGACGTGCTCGTCGTTCTGACGTCACAACGGCGAGCATGCCGGTCGCGACAGCGCGCCGGGCGCCGCCGGGACCGCAGCTGTGGACGGCACGGCCCTGTGGACGGCACGGCCCTGCCACCATCGACGGCGTGTTCCACGTCGCCTTCCACCAGCCCGAGATCCCCGGGAACACCGGCAGCGCGATCCGGCTCGCCGCGTGCACCGGCACGCTGCTGCACCTCGTGCGCCCGCTCGGCTTCAGCCTCGACGACGCCAAGCTGCGCCGCGCCGGGCTCGACTACCACGACCTCGCGCGGGTGCGCGTGCACGACGACCTGCCGGCGCTGTGGGCGCACCTGCGCGGCCAGGCGCAGGACGACGAGCACCGCGACGGGGCGCTGCCGCGGGTCTTCGCCTTCACCGCACGGGCCACCACCCGCTACACGGACGTCGCCTACCGGGCCGGTGACGTCCTGCTCTTCGGGCCCGAGTCGGTGGGGCTGGCCGAGGAGGTGCTCCACGCCGGCGAGGTCACCGACCGGCTGCGGGTGCCGATGCTGGCGGGGCGGCGGTCGCTCAACCTCGCCAGCAGCGCGGCCATCGCCGTGCACGAGGCCTGGCGCCAGCACGGCTTCGCCGGCGCCGACGGCTGATGCGCGGTGCTCGCGCGCCTGCGCGACGGGCACGCGGTCGACCGGGTGGACGAGGGGGACGACGGGTGGGGCCCCGGCGCGCCGATCGCTAGGGTCGCCGGGGTGACCACACCAGCCGCCGCCAGCACCGCCCCCGTGAAGGTCGCCGTCACCGGCGCCGCCGGCCAGATCGGCTACAGCCTGCTGTTCCGCATCGCCTCGGGCGCGATGCTCGGCCCCGACACCCCCGTGCAGCTGCGCCTGCTCGAGATCACCCCCGCGCTGGGTGCGGCGAGCGGGGTGGCGCTGGAGCTGGAGGACTGCGCCTTCCCGCTGCTCGCGGGCACCGAGATCACCGACGACCCGGACGTCGCCTTCGACGGGGTGGACGTGGCGCTGCTGGTGGGCTCGCGGCCCCGCACCAAGGGCATGGAGCGCGCCGACCTGCTGCAGGCCAACGGGGCGATCTTCACGGCCCAGGGCCGCTCGCTGAACAGCCGCGCCGCCGAGGGCGTCAAGGTGCTCGTGGTGGGCAACCCGGCGAACACGAACGCGCTGATCGCCCAGCGCAACGCGCCCGACATCCCCGCCGAGCGGTTCACCGCGATGACCCGGCTCGACCACAACCGGGCCGTGGGGCAGCTGGCCAAGCGCGCCGGGGTCGGTGCGGGCGAGGTGCGCGGGGTGGCGATCTGGGGCAACCACTCGGTCACCCAGTACCCCGACATCACCGCGGCGGAGGTCGCCGGGCGGCCCGCCGCCGAGCTGGTGGCCGCGCCGGGCGGCCAGGAGTGGCTCGAGGGCGACTTCATCCCCACCGTGCAGAAGCGCGGCGCCCAGATCATCGAGGCCCGCGGGTCCTCCTCCGCGGCGTCGGCGGCGAACGCCGCGATCGACCACGTGCGCGACTGGGTGCTGGGCACCCCGGAGGGCGACCGGGTGTCGATGGGCGTGGTCTCCGACGGCTCCTACGGCGTGCCGGAGGGGCTGATCAGCTCGTTCCCGGTGACCACCGCGGGCGGCTCGTGGAGCATCGTGCAGGGCCTGGAGGTCAGCGACTTCTCCCGGGCGCGGATCGACGCCTCGGTGGCCGAGCTGGTCGAGGAGCGCGACGCGGTGACGGGCCTCGGCCTCGTCTGAGGCGGGTTGGTCGCACGCGGACGCGGGGTCGGCGCGGGGCGCTCAGCGCTCGCGCAGCACCGCGACGACCGCCCGGTGGTCGCTGCCGGCGACGTCCTCGACGGCGGCGCCCCGCACCGACCACCGGGCCGGGTCCAGGAGCACGTGGTCGATGGCGCTGGCCAGGGGCTGGGGCAGCGACGCGGGCCAGGTGCCCCGGGC
>CADCUY010000432.1 GCA_902806005.1 uncultured Quadrisphaera sp.
GCGACGGCCGCCTCGCGCAGGGCGGCCACGGCCCGCCCGGGGTCCTCGGCCCCGTACACCGCCGAGCCCGCCACGAAGGTGTCGGCGCCCGCCTCCGCGGCGGCGGCGATGGTCGACGCCGAGACGCCGCCGTCCACCTGCAGGCGCACCTCCAGGCCGCCGTCGTCCAGCGCACCGCGCAGCCGGCGCAGCTTGGGCAGGCACGACTCGAGGAAGCCCTGGCCGCCGAAGCCGGGCTCGACCGTCATCACCAGCACCATGTCGACCTCGCCCAGCAGCGCCTCGACGGCCTCCACCGGCGTCGCGGGGTTCAGGGCGACGCCGGCGCGGGCGCCCGCGGCGCGCAGGGCGCGGGCCAGCCGCACCGGCGAGGTCGCGGCCTCGACGTGGAAGGTCACCGAGGCCGCCCCGGCCTCCGCGTAGCCGGGCGCCCACCGGTCGGGGTCGTCGATCATCAGGTGGCAGTCCAGGGGCCGGGGGCTGACCGCGACCAGCCGCTCGACCACCGGCAGGCCCAGGGTGAGGTTGGGCACGAAGTGGCCGTCCATGACGTCGACGTGCACCATCTCCGCGCCGCTGACCCGGGCCAGCTCGGCGCCGAGGTCGGCGAAGTCGGCCGAGAGGATGCTGGGGTGGACCGCGGGGGGCTGCGGACGGCGGAGCCGTCCCGGTGGGTGCTGCACAGCGGCGAGGCTAGCCGCGGGCGGCGGGGTCGGCCCTGCGGCGCAGCAGGGCCACGAACATCGCGTCGGTGCCGTGCCGGTGCGGCCACAGCTGCGCCGACCGCCCCTCCCCCAGGTCGGGGACGTCGCGCCCTGCCGCAGCCCGCACCGCCGCCGGGGTGTCCAGCTGCTCGACGTCGTCCCGACCCCGCAGCACGTCGTCGACGACGAACACGGTCTCCGCCGGGTGCGGCGAGCAGGTGACGTAGGCGACCACCCCGCCCGGGCGCACCGCCTCCAGCGCGGAGGCCAGCAGCGCCCGCTGCAGCGGGGCCAGGGCGGCGATGTCGCCGGCGGTGCGCCGCCACCGCGCCTCGGGGCGCCGGCGCAGCGCGCCGAGGCCGGTGCAGGGGGCGTCGAGCAGCACGCGGTCGTAGCCGGCCGGCTCCTCCGCGCCGACGTCGCGACCGTCCCCCACGCGCACCGCCCAGCCCGCACCCTCCTGCGGGACGGGCGCCAGCGCGCCCTCGACGAGCCG
>CADCUY010000433.1 GCA_902806005.1 uncultured Quadrisphaera sp.
GCCTGCCCGTGGCCCTGCCGGCCCACCTGTCGGCGTCGCGGCTGGTCGAGCTCGCCGCCGACCCCGCGGCGGTCGCCCTGGCGGTGCGCCGCCCCGTGCCCACCGCCCCCCACCCGGCGGCGCGGCGCGGCACCGCCTTCCACGCCTGGCTGGAGGAGCGCTTCCGCGCCGACACCCTGGTCGACCTCGACGACGTCCCCGGCGCCAGCGACGAGGACGACGCCGCCGACGAGCGCCTCGAGCAGCTGCAGGCGGCCTTCCTGGCCTCGGAGTGGGCCGAGCGCACCCCGCTCGCGGTGGAGGTCGACCTCGAGACCCTCGTCGCCGGGCTCGTGGTCCGCTGCCGGGTGGACGCCGTCTTCCCCGCCCGCTCCGGGCCCTCCGGGGCGGTGGACGTCGTGGACTGGAAGTCGGGGGCACCGCCCACCGGCGAGCGCGCCCGGCACGCCGCGGTGCAGCTGGCGGTCTACCGCCTGGCGTGGTCCCGGCTGCACGGAGTGCCCCTGCAGCACGTGGGCGCGGCGTTCTTCTACGCCGCCACCGGCCAGACCCGGCGCCCCGCCGACCTGCTCGACGAGGCCGGGCTCGAGGCCCTGGTCACCGGCCTGCCGACGGCGCCGTGACCGGCGCCGCTCAGCCCTCGTGCGCGACGTCGAGCACGACCCGCGGCGGGTCGGCCAGGGAGAACACCCGGTAGGGCCGGTCCGCGGCGAGGCCGACGGAGGCGTCCCAGTCGCCCTCGTAGCTGCCCCCGACCTCGACCTCGCGCAGGACCTCGGTGTCCGAGGGCACCAGCTCGCGGGGGCCGGCGTACTCGGGCACCCCGGTGTCCTGCGGGTAGCCCACGCCGCGGACGACGAGCACGAGGAAGGCCTCGCCCGCCATCTGGACCGGGTCGCCGGAGCCCTGCCGGGTCGGCGCGTCGACCTGCTGCACGAACCAGCCCGGGTCGCCGCGACCGGCGAGCTCGACCACCACCCGGTCGAAGCCCTCGTGGCGGGCCGCGCGCTCGGCGGCGACCCCGAGGGCCAGCTCGCCGGACGCGCCGGCCTCGGCCGGCTCGCTGCCGAAGGCGGGCAGCCCGCCCTCGGGCTCCTCCGAGGCCGGCGGCGGCTCGGCCGGCTCGCCGGTGGCGGAGCCCTCGCCGCCGGGCTCGGCGGTCCCGTCGGTCCCGTCGGTGCTGGGCGACGGCGCCT
>CADCUY010000434.1 GCA_902806005.1 uncultured Quadrisphaera sp.
CGCCCCCCGCGCCCCGCCGGGCGGCCCCCGGCGCGCACCGTCGAGGAGACCTCGGCCGGCGGCCTGGTCGTCGCCCACCGCCAGGGCGTGCCCCACGTGGCCGTCATCGCCCGCCTCAACCGCGGGGGCCGCCTGGAGTGGTGCCTGCCCAAGGGCCACCTCGAGGGCGCCGAGACCCCGGAGCAGGCCGCCGTCCGCGAGATCGCGGAGGAGACCGGCATCGAGGGCGAGGTCGTGCACGCCCTCGGCTCCATCGACTACTGGTTCTCGGTGGAGGGCCGCCGGGTGCACAAGACCGTGCACCACTACCTGCTCACCGCCACCGGCGGCGTGCTCAGCGTGGACGGCGACCCGGACGCCGAGGCGGTCGAGGCGGCGTGGGTGCCGCTGAGCGACCTGCCCGGGCGGCTGGCGTTCTCGAACGAGCGGCGGATGGCCCGTGCGGCCGGCGCGATCCTCGCCGAGGACCCGTGAGCACCCCGTGAGCCCGGAGCGCAGCGGTGCGCGGCGCGCCGTCGTCGCCCTGCTCGCCGGGCTGCTGGTGCTGCTGGCACCAGCGGGGGGCGCCGGCGCGGCCCCCGTCCCGGAGCCGACGGAGGACGCGACGGGCGCCGGCGGGACCGGCGTGACCCTCACCGTCGAGGACGTCGCACCGATCGCCCTGGAGCCCGGCCAGGACCTCGCCCTGCGGGTGCGCGCCCAGGACCCGTCCGGCACCGCCCTCGAGGGGGCCCGCGTGCTGCTGTACGCGAGCACCGTGCTCCAGGGCGACGCCCAGGCCCTGCAGCGCTGGGCCGACGGCGAGGGCGACGTGCGCGGCAACCTCCCGCTCGAGGAGGTCGAGCTGCAGCCCGCCGCGGACGGCGCGGCGCCGCCCGCGGCGGGCCGGGGCGCGACCGACGTCGTCGCCAGCGTCGTCGCCGACGCCGACCTCACCGCGGGGCTGGGCTCCCAGTGGGGCCCGCGCGGCCTCACGGTCGAGCTTCAGGACGCCGAGGGCGAGCGGCTCGCCGCGGCGCGCACCTTCGTCGTGTGGCTGCCGCGCGGGGAGCCCGCGCAGGACGCGGCGCTGACCGTGCTCGTGCCGTTCTCCGCCGGCCCGCCCGCCGTCGCCGACGCCCGGGTGCCCACGGCGCGGATGGAGGAGCTGGCCGCCCCCGGCGGGCGGCTCGACCGGCTGCTGCGGGTGGCCAGC
>CADCUY010000435.1 GCA_902806005.1 uncultured Quadrisphaera sp.
TGCGGTGCCAGCGACGGCCCGGGGGGTCCTCGACGCCCCGGCCGTCGCGGCGGCGGTGCTGGCCGAAGCGGACGACGGCGCCGACCCTCTGAGGAGCACCGCCGGCGGGTTGGCCGGCGCGGTGCTCGCCCTCGTCGCGCGGGCGGTCGCGGACGGCGACCTCCGCCCCGGCGACCTGCCGTGGGCGCAGGAGCTGCTGCTGCCGGACGTCGAGGGTGACCGCCTGCCGGCGGCCGGGCTCGTGCTGCCCGGCTCCGACGCGGCGCGCTGGCTGGACCCCGACGAGGTCGGCGAGGTCGACCCCGCTCTGATCGAGCGCTGGGGTGCCGCCGCCCTCGAGGCGGTGGGCGTCGCCCGCACCCTCGGGGTGCTGCGGTTCGCCGACGTCGACGCCGACGCCCTCCCGGCGGCGCTGATGGCGCTGGACGGCGCGGACGCGTGGCTCGACGCGGTGCTCCCCGCTGCGTCCGGAGCGGCGGGCGGCGAGGTGCTCGGCGAGGTCCTCGCCGTCCGCGACCTCGACCTGGTCCTGTCCGCCCGGCTCCCCGACGTCCTGCGTGTCGCCGGTCACGACCCGGACCTGCGTGAGGCCCTGGTCGCTCGCACGCGCGTCATCCCGCTCCGCGGTGCCGCCACCGACGTCCCCGGGTACGCCGCGTGGTGGCTCGGCCGCGAGCTGGGCGCGACCGGAGCAGCCGACCCGCAGGCGCCCGCCGGGCTGCGCGCGGCGCTCGGAGAAGCGCCGGAGGCGGCCGCTGGGGCGGACCCCGCGCTCCGGACGGCGCTGGGGCTGGTCCGCGACTGGCACCTGGTACCGCCCGCTGCCTGGCAGCGGGTCGTCGACCGGCTCGGCGCGGGCGAGGCCCCGCTGCCACCGGTGGCCGACCTCCTCGCGCTGTGGCGGGCGCTCGCCGCAGCCGCGCCCGACGTGGAGCCGCCGATGCGGGTGGCCGCCTTGGGTCCGGGTGGTGTCGTCGTGCTCGTCGACGGGGACGACGCCGTCGTCGTCGACGCGCCGCGCTTCGCCCAGCTCGACCTCTTCGGCGCCCAGCTGGTCGTCCCGCCCGCGCTGGCACCAGCGCTGGCCGACGTCCTCGACGTCGACCTGGCGTCCGAGCGCGCGGCGGAGGCCGTCGTCCGCGGGGCGGGGGAGCTCCGGGAGGTGCCGGAGCCGGTGCGGGCGGCGCTGCCGTCGGCGCCCGTGAGGTGGGCGTGGCACGAGGAGCTCGTGCTCGACCTCCCGCGGGGCGGCGCGGCGTCCGTGGCGTGGTGGGTCGACAGCGGCGCCGTCCACGCCACCGGCCCGGAGGGGCTCGCCTGCGGGCTCGCCGACGCGGCGGGGACCTGGTCGCGACGTCACCTCGTGCTCCGGGTGCTCCGCGCGGTCAGCGAGGGCGATGCGGCGGGCGCGGCGGACGCCCTGGTGCAGGAGTCCCTGGGCGACGCCCCTGACTGACCGTCAGCTCGTGATCCCGGCGTACTCCGCCGTCGAGGCGAGACTGATGAGCGTCTCCAGCTCCGACGCCGCCATCGGACCGCGCCAGTAGGCGGCGTCGGCGTCGGCGGGCCGGGCGAGGAGGAAGGCGTAGGCGTCGTCGATCCGCACGTCGATGGCCTCCGGCGTGTACCAGAGCTCGCGGAGGGTCGCGAGGGAGCCGTTGCGGGACAGCTGCCCCTGCCAGTACAGGGTCTCGTACGACCGCGCCGCCCTTCCGAGGACGGGCGGGAACCAGGCGTTCGACCGTCGGCTGTAGGTGCGGGTGAACTCGTCCGAGGCCAGGACGTTCTGCTCGACCCACTCGGGAGCCATGCCGCGCTGCAGGCCGTCCACCCACACCCCGGCCCCCGGGTCGGCCGACCTGCCCAGATGGGAGCCGTAGATGGCCTCGACGGTGACCTCCGCCTGCTCGGCGGAGCGCGTGATGCCTCGGAGCACGTCCTCGCGCCGTTCACCGGCGTCGAGGCGGTCCACCCAGTACAGCCTCCCCGGGTCGGCCGCGGCCGCCGCAGGCTCGCGGCCCAGGAAGTCGACGTACCAGGCCACCACCAGGCGGTCGTTCACCGAACCGGGCTCGGCGGCCTGCGCGGGGCGCGCGACGACGGTGAGGAGGACGAGCAGGACGGCGGTCAGCAGGCGGCGCACCGGATCTCCAGGGGGCGAGGGGACGGTCGCCCTGATCATGCGGCCCGGTCGCGCGCACGGGGCGCAGGTCGACCCGCACGGCTCAGTGCCGCTCGCGCACGTGCTGCCGGTGGACGTGGGCCAGCCCCACCACGCCGAGGCCGATCCCGGCCACGCACACCCAGACCCACCACCCGTCGCCCCCGGCGACCAGCCGCTCGCGGTCGACCAGGCACACGACCAGCGCCACCACCCAGACGCCGATGCCGGCCAGCACCGCTCGGCGGTCGTCGGTGCGCACCACGGGAGGGTCGGGCCGGCGCTCCTCCGGTCGAAGCCACACCCGCACCGGCCCAGGGTAGGGGGAACACCCCGCGGCCCCGCGCCGTTGCCGCCGGGGATGACGCAGCTCGCCCCCGGCCCCCGCACCTCCCGCGGCGGCAGCGAGCGCAGCGCCGCCAGCCCCGTCTTCGCCTCGCTCGCCGTGCGCAACTACCGCCTGTGGGCGGCCGGCTCGCTGGTCTCCAACACGGGCACGTGGATGCAGCGGGTGGCCCAGGACTGGCTGGTCCTGACCGTGCTCACCGACGAGTCCGCGGTCGCCCTCGGCGTGGTGACGGCCCTGCAGTTCGGCCCCGCCCTGCTGCTCGGCCAGCTCGCCGGGATCGCCGCCGACCGGCTGCCCCAGCGCGCGCTGCTGATGGCCACCCAGGCGCTCTCCGGGGTGTGGGCGCTGCTGCTCGGGGTGCTCGTGGTCACCGGCAGCGCCGAGCTGTGGTCGGTGTACGTGCTCGCCGGCCTGCTCGGCACCACCTCGGCCTTCGACGGCCCCGTGCGGCTGACCTTCGTCGCCTCGCTGGTCGGCCCCGACCGCCTCGCCAACGCGGTGGCCCTCAACAGCGCGTCGTTCAACGCGGCCCGGCTGGTCGGACCCGGCGCGGCCGGGCTGCTCATCGCCGCCGTCGGCACCGGCCCGGTCTTCCTCGTCAACGCCGCGACGTTCGCCGCGACCTGCCTCGCCCTGGCCGCGCTGCGCTCCTCCGAGATCGAGCCCCTGCCCCGGGCCCGCCGCGGCCGCGGCGCCACCCGCGAGGCCCTGGCGTCGGTGCGCCGCCGGCCCGACGTCGTACTCGTGCTGCTCGTCGTCGGCCTGGTCAGCGCCTTCGGCCTGAACTTCCCCATGACCACCGCGCTGATGGCCCGGGTGGAGTTCGCCCGCGGCCCCGCGGAGTTCGGGCTGCTCGGGTCGGTGCTGGCGATCGGCTCGCTCACCGGGGCGCTGCTCGCCGCACGGCGGCGCGCGCCGACGATCCGGCTGGTGGTGGGGGCGGCGGCGGCGTTCGGCGCCTCGGCCCTGCTCGCGGCGGTGATGCCCACGTACGCGACCTTCGCGCTGGCGCTGGTGCCGGTGGGGATGAGCGCCCTGACCGTCCTCACCGCCGCCAACGCGCTGGTGCAGACCACCACCGAGCCGGCCCTGCGCGGCCGGGTGGTGGCGCTGTACATGACCGTGCTGGTGGGCACCACCCCGATCGGCGCCCCCGCGATCGGCTGGCTGGCCGAGGTGGCCGGGCCCCGCTGGGCCATCGCCGCCGGCGGGCTCACCGCCCTCGCGGCCGCGGCCGTCGCCGGCGCGGTCCTGCTGCGCCGCCGCGCCGTGACGCCGGACGACGGCGCCTGAGACCCTCGCCCGTGCCCACCCTGCCCCTGGAGCCGGCGCTCGCCGAGGTCCGCACCCTGCTGCTGGACGACGCGCTGGTGCGCGCCGTCGCCTCCGGTCGCCGCCACGGCCACCCCGTGCCGGAGCCCGAGCGCGCCGAGCTGCGCCCGGTCGACCTCAAGGCGGGCCGGCACCTGCACGTCAGCACCCGCACCGGCCCCGCCGTCCGGGCCAGCAACCACCGCGCGGGCGAGGACGCCGCGACCGCCGTCGACGCGCTGCTGGCCCTGCCGTTCGGCAACTGGCACGTCGAGACCGCCGCCGCGACCCACCAGCTGCGGGTCACCAAGCGCGGCGCGGCCCAGGTGCACCGGGCCGCGGCCACCGGCGCGGCCGCCCCGCGCAGCCACGACCGCGCCAAGGACCACCTGCTGGCCCCCGACGACCCCCTCTTCGCCGTCCTCGGCGCCGACGGCGACAAGCGCCGCCAGGTCGACGCGTTCCTGCGCCAGCTGGCCCCCGTCGCCCCCGCCGCGGGCGGCCCCGGGACCCCGGTGCGCGCGGTCGACCTCGGCTGCGGCAACGCCTACCTCACCTTCGCGGCCCACCGCTGGCTCGCCGAGCGCCCGGGCGGTGCCCGCACCGTCGGGGTCGAGCTGCGGCCCGACCTCGTCGCCCGCTCCACCGAGCGCGCCGCCCGCGCCGGCCTGGAGGGCCTCAGCTTCACCGCGGGCACGATCGCCGACGCCGAGCCGGCCGGGGAGCTCGGCGGCCGCCCGGACGTCGTGCTCGCCCTGCACGCCTGCGACACCGCCACCGACGACGCCCTGGCCCGCGCGGTGCGGTGGCGGGCGCCGGTCGTGCTCGCCGCGCCGTGCTGCCACCACGACGTCCAGCGCCAGCTCACCAGCGGCTCTGCCGCCGCGCCGGCGCCGCACGGGCTGCTGGTGCGCCACCCGATCCTGCGCGAGCGCTTCGCCGACGTGCTCACCGACGCCCTGCGCGCGGCGGTGCTGCGGCTGCTCGGCCACCAGGTCGACGTGGTCGAGTTCGTCGACTCCGCCCACACCCCGCGCAACGCGCTGCTGCGGGTGGTGCGCACCGGGGCGGCGCCGACCGCCGAGCAGGTGGCCGAGTACCGGGCGCTGACCGCGGCCTGGGGCGTGCGCCCGGCGCTGGCCGACCGGCTGGCGGACGAGCTGGCCCCGGTGCTCGCCTCGTGAGCGCGCCGGACGCGGCCGCGGGGGTCGAGCTCGTCGAGCGGTCGCTGGAGCGGGCGCTGACCGCGTGGGCGCTGGCCAGCACGACCGCCGGGTCGGGGCTGTGGCTGCTCGGCCGCCGCGCCGCG
>CADCUY010000436.1 GCA_902806005.1 uncultured Quadrisphaera sp.
TGCTGCACGCGCCCCGGGGCGGGGAGCCGGGACGGTGAGCCCGGCGGGCGAGGTGGTGGTCGACCTCGGCGCGGTCGCGGCGAACACCGCCGAGCTGGCGCGGCGGGCCGGCTCCGCGCAGGTGATGGCCGTGGTCAAGGCCGACGCCTACGGGCACGGGCTGGTCCCGTGCGCGCGCGCCGCGCTGGCCGGCGGGGCGCGCTGGCTCGGCGTCGCCCAGCTCGACGAGGCCCTCGCGCTGCGGGCCGCCGGGATCACCGCGCCGGTGCTGGCCTGGCTGTACGGGCCGGGCCAGCCGCTGGACGCCGTGGTCGCCGCGGGGGTCGACGTCTCGGTGGCCGCGCCGTGGGCCCTGGACGCCGCCCGGGGCGCCGCCGGACGCACCGGGGTGCCCGCCCGCGTGCACCTGAAGGTCGACACGGGCCTGGGCCGCAACGGGGCGACCACCGCCGAGTGGCCCGCGCTCGTCGCCGCGGCGCTGGCCGCCCAGGCCGAGGGGGCCGTCGAGGTGGTGGCCGCGTGGTCGCACTTCGCCCTCGCCGACGACCCCGACCACGCCACCGTGCGCGCCCAGGAGCGGGTCTTCGCCGAGGCGCTGGCCGTGGGGGAGGCCCTGGGGGCGCGCTGGCCGCTGCGCCACCTGGCCAACTCCGCGGCCACCCTGACCAACCCCGGCGCCCACCTCGACCTGGTGCGCCCGGGCGTCGCCGTCTACGGCCTCTCCCCGGTGCCGCACCTCGGTGACGCGGCGTCGTTCGGGCTGCGCCCGGCGATGACGCTCAGCGCGCCGCTGGCCCTGGTCAAGGACGTCGGCGCGGGCCAGGGGGTCAGCTACGGGCACGCCCACACCACCGCCGGGCCGACCCGGCTCGGCCTGGTGCCGCTGGGCTACGCCGACGGGATCCCGCGCCACGCGGGCAGCGACAGCGCCCGCCCCGACGTCCAGCCCGGGGGGCCGGTGCGGGTCGCCGGGGGGACGACGCGGGTGGCGGGCCGGGTGTGCATGGACCAGTTCGTCGTCGACCTCGCGGGGCTGCCCGGGGCCGCCGACGCCGCGGCCGGCGACCGCGCGGTGCTCTTCGGCGACGGGCTCGACGGCTCGCCCACGGCCGAGGACTGGGCCCGGGCCGCCGGCACCATCGGCTACGAGGTGGTCACGCGCATCTCCTCGCGCCTGCCCCGCCGCTACGTCGGGGGGCCCGGGTCGTGACGCCGCTGGACGCGGGCGTCGTCGTCCGCTGCCCCACCGCCGAGGACACCCGGGCCCTGGCCGCCCGCGTCGCCGCGGTGCTGCGCCCCGGCGACCTGCTCGTGCTCTCCGGCGACCTCGGCGCCGGCAAGACGACGTTCACGCAGGGGCTCGGGGCGGGGCTCGGGGTGCGCGGGCCGGTGACGTCGCCGACGTTCGTCATCGCCCGGGTGCACCCCTCGCTGGTCGGGGGGCCGCCGCTGGTGCACGTCGACGCCTACCGGCTCGACGCCGAGCACGGGGCCCTGGAGCTGGACGACCTCGACCTCGACGCGTCGCTGGAGGAGTCGGTCACGGTGGTGGAGTGGGGCGCCGGCCTCGCCGAGCGGCTGGCCGCCGACCGCCTCGAGGTCGAGCTCGCCGCGTCGGCGGAGGACGAGTCGCGCGCCGTGGCCCTGCGCGGGGTCGGCCCGCGGTGGGGCGGCGTCCCGCTGCCCTGAGCCGGGCCCACCGCGACGGGCCCGCCCCCGCCGCGCCGGCCCTGTCGGACGGTCGGTGCCCCGTCCTAGGCTCGCCCCATGCGCAGCGACCTCTTCGCCGAGAGCAACCACGAGCTGGAGGGCGCCCAGCGCTTCGCCCGGCAGAACCCCCAGCTGCTGCGGGTCGCGCTCGGGCCCGGCAGCCCCGACCTGCTGGCCACCAAGGGCTCGATGGTGGCCTACCAGGGACAGGTGCGCTTCGACCACGAGGGCTCGGGCGGCGTGGGCAAGTTCCTGCGCAAGGTGCTCACCAACGAGGACCTCCCGCTGATGCGGGTGGCCGGCTCGGGCGAGGTGTTCTTCGCCCAGGAGGCCGGCTCGGTGTACCTCGTGGAGCTGACCGGCGACGCGCTGAGCGTGAACGGCACGAACCTGCTCGCCTTCGACGCGTCGCTGGAGTGGGACATCCGCCGCGTGCAGGGCGCGGGCACCATGGCCGGCGGGCTGTACAACACCGAGCTGAGCGGCACGGGCACCGTGGCGCTGGTCACCAAGGGCCAGCCGGTCGTCCTCGACTGCTCCAGCCAGCCCACCTACGTCGACGTCCAGGCCGCCGTGGGCTGGTCGGCGAACCTCGCACCGCAGATCGTCAGCAGCATGAACGTCCGCTCGCTGCTGCGCGGGGGCACCGGGGAGTCGTTCCAGTACGCCTTCTCCGGCCCGGGGTTCGTCGTCGTCCAGCCGAGCGAGCTCTCCGGGCGCACCCAGCAGTCGGCGTCCGCGCAGCAGACCGGCGGCGGGCTGATCGGCGACCTGCTGCGCTGACCCGCGGCCGCCGCCTCAGACCTCGCGGGTGCCGCCCGACGGCGCCGTGGACGTCGGCGCGCTGCGCCCGGCGGCGACGGTCGCCGCCTCCGACCGGGCCTCGGCGTCGGCCTGCGCCTGGGCCTGCACCCCCGAGGTGGTGCGCAGCGGCAGCTCGGGCAGGAGCAGCGTCACGACGAAGGCGACCGCCATGGCCGCGGCGGCGATGAGGAACACCGTGCCGACCGAGTCGGCGAACGCCTCGAGGAAGGGCGCCGCCACCGCCGGCTCGAGCCCGGCGAGGAACTCGGTGCTCTCCAGCCCGCCGCCGGTGCCGGAGGCGAGCAGCTCGGCCTGAGCGGGGTCGGCGGCCAGCGCCCGCGCGAAGGCCGGCGTGCCCGCGGCCTCGGCGTAGGCGCTGGAGACCCGGCCCCCGAGCACGGAGAAGAGCACCGAGAGGAAGACCGCGACGCCCAGGGTGCCGCCGATCTGCCGGAAGAAGGTCACCGACGAGGTGGCCACCCCCATGTCACGGGGGGCCGCGGCGTTCTGCACCGCGAGGATCACCGGCTGCATGTTCAGGCCGAGCCCGAGGCCGAGGCCGAGCACCAGCGGCGCGACCGTCCAGTAGCCGGTCGTCGCGGTGATCTGCGACAGCGCCAGCAGCACCAGCGCCATCAGGGCGGTGCCGATGATCGGGAACACCCTGTACCGGCCGGTGCGGCTGATCACCACGCCCGAGATCGCGGCGGCGGTGATGATCCCGAGCACCAGGGGCAGCATCTGGAACCCGGCCAGGATCGGGCTCGACCCCTTGACGACCTGCAGGTACTGGGGGAGCAGGAGCAGCCCCCCGAACATCCCGATGCCGACGATGAGGCTGGCGGTGACGCCCACCGAGAAGGTCCGCTCGCGGAACATCCGCAGCGGCAGCAGCGCCGAGTCCCCGTAGCGGGTCTCGATCACGGCGAAGGCGGCGAAGCCGACGGCGCCGACGGCGTACGACGCGAGCGCCGCGGGGGAGGCCCACCCCCAGGTGCGGCCCTGCTCGGCGACGACGAGCAGCGGCACGAGGAACACGGTCAGCGCGATCGCGCCCGGCCAGTCGACGCGGCTGTCGCGGCGGGCGTGGGGGATGCGCAGCACGCGGTTGACGACGACCAGCGCCGCGACGCCGAGCGGCACGTTGACGAGGAAGATCCAGCGCCAGCCGTCGATGCCGAGGATCGAGTCGGCCCCGGAGAAGAGCCCGCCGACCAGGGGGCCGACCACCGAGGAGGTGCCGAAGACGGCCATGAAGTACGCCTGGTACCTGCTGCGCTCCCGCGGGGGGACGATGTCGCCGAGGATGGCGAAGGCCAGCGAGAGCAGCCCGCCGGCGCCGAGGCCCTGGACGGCGCGGAAGACCGCGAGGCCGTACATCGAGGTGGCGAAGGTGCACAGCACCGAGCCGACGACGAAGACCGTGATCGCCACCAGGTACAGCGGCTTGCGGCCGTAGAGGTCGGAGAGCTTGCCGTACAGCGGCGTGGAGATCGTCGAGGTGATGAGGAAGGCGGTGGTGGCCCACGCCTGCAGGTCGTAGCCCTGCAGGTCGTCGGCGATGGTGCGGATCGCCGTCGACACCACGGTCTGGTCGAGGGCGGCGAGGAACATGCCCAGCACCAGCCCGCTGATGATCGTGACGATCTGGCGGTGGGTGAACGTGCCGTCGGCCGCGGGCCCCTCGGCCCGTCGCGGCGGCGGGCCGCCGGCGCGGGCGGTGTCGGTGGTGCTGGTCATGCTCGGTCCTCCTCGGACGCGGCGCGGGGCTCGGCGGAGCCGGGGTGCGGGGTGCGGGCGGGCCCGGCGAGCAGGCCCTCCAGGTCGTGGGTGTAGCGGGCGAGGCTGGCGGCGAAGGCGGTGAGCTCCTCGGTGCTCCAGCCGCCGAGCGCGGCCGCGGCGCGCTCCTCGCGCTCGCGGCGCAGCTCGGCGAGCGCCGTCCGCCCCTCGTCGGTCAGCGCGAGCAGGCTCGCCCGCCCGTCGGCCGGGTCGGGCAGGCGGTGCACGAGCCCCTGGGCGACGAGGTCGGCCACGTGGCGGCTGATGGTCGAGGGGTCGGCGTGCGACAGCTCGGCCAGCGCCTGCTGGCGCAGCTGGCCGCTCCGGCCGAGGTGCAGGAGCAGCAGCCGCGCCGAGCGGTCGTTCTTCTGGGCCCGGAGGGTGGTGAGCAGCCGGGTCAGGGCGAAGGTCTCGTCCATGACGGCGGACGTCGCCGCGCGGCGGTCGTCGTCCGGTCCGTCGTCCATGTGCATGCAGCCTACAACTGGTTGGTCAGTGCACCTGATTCCCGGGTCGCGGGCGGCCTACCCTGCACCCGTGCTCGTCCTCTCCCTCGACACCTCCGCCACCGTGGCGGTGGCGCTGCACGACGGCGCCCGCGTGCTGGCCCGGCGGGTGGAGGACGACCCGCGCCGCCACGCGGAGCTGCTGACCCCCGCCGTGGCCGCGGTGCTCGCCGCCGCCGGGCGCTCGCGCGCCGAGGTCACCCACGTCGTGGCCGGCACCGGGCCGGCGCCGTTCACCGGGCTGCGAGTGGGGGTGGTGACCGCGCTGGTGCTGGCCGAGGCGCTCGGCGTGCCGGTGCAGGGCGTGTGCAGCCTCGACGCCCTGGTC
>CADCUY010000437.1 GCA_902806005.1 uncultured Quadrisphaera sp.
GCAGGACGTCGCCGCCGGGCAGCCGGGCCCGCACCACCGCCGGCCAGGGCGCCCCGCCGCCGCTGCCGGCGACGTAGCGGTCGAGCACGGCGAGGTCGACGGGCGCGCCCACCGCCACCAGCCGGTCGACCTCCCCGGCCAGGGCGTCGGCGCGCACCTGCACGCTGCGCTGCGCCTCGGCCCGGTTCAGGCCCAGGCCGGCGACGGCCAGCGGCAGCCCGAGGAGCACGACCGCCAGCACCACCGACGACAGCGTCGCGGCCAGCACCCGCTGCAGCACGGCGCGCCCCTCGGCTCAGTCGCGCTCGAAGCGGAAGCCCACCCCGCGCACGGTGGTGATCAGGCGCTGGTCACCGGCCCCGCTCAGCGGGTCGTCGAGCTTGCGGCGCAGCCAGCTCACGTGCATGTCGAGGGTCTTGGTCGAGCCGAACCAGTCGGCGCCCCAGACCCGGCTCATGAGCTTGTCGCGGCTGACCACCGTGCCGGCCTCGCGCAGCAGGGCCCGCAGCAGGTCGAACTCCTTGGCCGAGAGCCGCAGCTGCTCGCCGTCCTTCCACACCTGCCGGCTGCCCTGGTCGAGGGTCACGCCCCGGGCGGTGAGCACGGTGCGCTCGCCCAGCGGGTCGTCGTCCACCTCCGGGGCGGCGCGGCGCAGCAGGGCCCGCAGCCGGGCCAACAGCTCGGGAAGGCGGAACGGCTTGGTCAGGTAGTCGTCGGCGCCCGCGTCGAGGCCGATGACGAGGTCGACCTCCTCGGCGCGGGCGGTCAGCACCAGGAAGGGCAGCGCCGAGCCGGCCTCGCGGGCCCGGCGCACCAGCTCCAGGCCGTCGCCGTCGGGCAGGCCCCGGTCGAGCACGACGACGTCGACGGGGGCCTGGCCCTCGCCGCCCGCCAGCACCTGCGCCGCCGCGGCGATGGTGCCGGCGACCTCCACGGCATAGCCCTCGCGGCCCAGGGCCCGGGTCAGGGGGTCGACGATGGCCGGGTCGTCCTCGACCACCAGCACGCTCGCCACGCCCGGCATCGTAGGAGCGCCGCCGGTCCGCGTGCCGCCGTCCGGGCGAGGCCCGGGGCGCAGCGCGACCGGCCCGGCGCGTGGGCGGGTCAGGGCGGGCGGGTCAGGGCGGGTGGGTCAGCGCAGGTGGACGACGTCCCCGGCGTCGACGGCGACCAGCTCGCCGGCACCG
>CADCUY010000438.1 GCA_902806005.1 uncultured Quadrisphaera sp.
GGCGGCGAGCACCGCCCCGGGGCCGCGCACCCACGCCGGGGCGGTCCCCGGCCACCGGGTGAGGCGCTCGCGCAGGCCCGCCGGGCCCCGGTGCCCGGCCTGGCCGGCGTCCTCGTGCGGGGTGGCGTCCTCGTGGGGGGTGGTGTCCTGACCCGGCGCCGTGGCGGTGCTCCTGCCGGGCACGGCGCTGGGCCCGACCCTGGGCCCGGCGGCGGCGTCGAGGTCGACGGCGTCCTCCTCGCTCACCGGACCGGCGCTCATGCCGGGCATCGTGCCGGACGGCGACCGGCAGGCGCCCCGCGACCGCGGCCCGGCTGGGTCACCGGCCGTCGCAGGTGCGGGCCACCTGGCCGCCCAGCCACGACGTGAGCAGGGCCGACCAGCCCGAGGGCACGTCGCGGTCGGTGCTGCGCGAGACGCCGTCGGCGCTCGGCGGCCTGCTGGAGACGACGTCCACGGACATGGAGGGCAGGCCCCCGCTCCAGGTCTCGCAGCGCGGGGCGGCGGTCAGGCTCAGCGACACCTCGTCGCCCGGGCCGAGCTCCAGCGGCAGCGGGGGGTCGCTGACGATCCCGGAGGCGCTGGGCGCCCACAGCGCCAGGTCGGTGGTGGCGGTGCTGGTGTTGCTCATCCGCAGCACGAGGGTGCGCTGGTCGGGCAGCAGCGAGACGGCCACGTCCACCGGCCGGCCGAGGCCCGTGGACGAGCACAGGCCCTGGAGCTGCGCGTCGAGGGCCGGCTGGCCGAACGGGGCGGCGAGCTCGGTGCGCACCGTGCCGTCGCCGCCGAGCCCGCGCACGGTGATCTCGGCGACGTCGGCCTCGCCCGTCGCGGCCAGCTGGCAGCGCGGGCTGGTGCGCACCGCGACCCTGGTGAGCTCCCCGGGCTCGAGCCGCACCCGGGGCTCCTCGAGGGTCACCGGGCCGGCGCGCTCGGTGAGCCGCACCGCGGTCACCTCGAGGGGCTCGGTGCCCGTGTTGGTCACCGGCAGCACGACCCGGGCGCGCGGGGTCCTCTCCTGCGCCGCCGGGCGGGCGCGGACCTCGGGGTAGCCGACCTCGAGCCGGGGCGGGGCGCCGGCGGCGGCCGCCTCGGCCCGGTGGTTCACGACGATGCCGGTGAGCAGCGACGCCGCGGCGGCCAGGCCGAGGGTCATCGCGACGCCGCGAGCGCCCCGCTCGGCGCCCGGACCAGTGCCCCGCTCGGCGCCCTGCCCAGAGCCCGGGCCGGTGTCGCGGCCGGCCCGGGGACCCCGGCCCGCGCGGCCCCCGGGTGCGGGAGTCCACGGGGCCGGGCCCTCGGGTGGGCCGGCCTCGACGTCCAGGTCGACCACGACGTCCGCCGTCGGCAGCCCGTCGGGGCCCTCGAGGGGCAGGGGCTCACCCGGCCCGGGCGCCCCGGACCGGCCCCACGACGGCACCGTCACGGCCATGGCTCAGGCTAGTGCGAGCCCGCTCAGTGCGCGCTGGCGCGCTCGGCCCCCGCCCCGGTCAGCGAGCGGACCTCCATCTCGGTGGCCAGCTGCTCGTGGTCGGCCTCCGGCTTGCCGGTCAGGGTGCCGATGATCCCGAGGAGGAAGGCCAGGGGGATCGAGACGATGCCCGGGTTGTCGAGGGGGAACCAGCTGAAGTCGACGGCCGGGTCCTTGATCATCGACAGGGTCGGGCCGGTGGGGTCGAGCGGGTTGAGCTTGCCGCTGACCACCGGCGAGAAGGCGATCAGCACGACGCAGCTGATCAGCCCGCCGTACATGCTCCACAGCGCCCCGCGCGTGTTGAACCGCCGCCAGAACAGCGAGTACACGATCGTGGGCAGGTTCGCGCTGGCGGCGACGGCGAAGGCCAGCGCCACGAGGAAGGCGATGTTCTGCCCGATGGCGAACATGCCGCCGATGATCGCCACGACCCCGATGACCACCACGGTGATCCGGGCCACCCGCACCTCGCCGTCGGGCGCCACCTGGCCGCGCTTGATGACGCTGGCGTACACGTCGTGGGCGAAGGAGGTGGCTGCGGTGATCGCCAGCCCGGCGACCACCGCGAGGATCGTCGCGAAGGCGACGGCCGCGATGAAGCCGAGCAGCAGGGTGCCGCCGAGCTCGTAGGCCAGGAGCAGCGCGGCGCTGTTCGCTGCGCCCGGGGCCGAGCGGATCGCGGTCGGGCCCACCAGGGCGCCGGCGGCGTAGCCGAGCACCAGGGTGAACAGGTAGAAGGTGCCGATCAGCCAGATCGCCCACACGACGCTGCGCCGGGCCTCCTTGCCGTCGGGCACCGTGTAGAAGCGGGTGAGCACGTGGGGCAGGCCCGCGGTGCCGAGCACCAGCGCCAGCGCCAGCGAGAGGAAGTCGATCCTCGACAGGGTGCTCAGGCCGTACTGGCGGCCCGGCTCGAGCAGGCCCTCGGGGTTCTCGACGCCTTCGGCGGCGGCCGTCTCCACGGCCGCGCCGAGCAGGGCCGAGAGGTTGAAGCCGAAGAGCACGAGCACCCAGATCGTCATGGCGGCGGCGCCGGTGATGAGCAGCACGGCCTTGACGATCTGCACCCAGGTGGTGCCCTTCATGCCGCCGACGAGCACGTAGAAGATCATCAGCAGGCCCACGACGGCGACCACCGCGTACTGCGCGGCGGGGGCGGTGATGCCGAGCAGCAGGGCCACCAGGCCGCCGGCGCCGGCCATCTGCGCGAGCAGGTAGAAGAAGCAGACGGCGAGGGTGGCCAGCGCCGCCGCCATCCGCACCGGGCGCTGGCGCAGCCGGAAGCTGAGGACGTCGGCCATGGTGAAGCGGCCGGTGTTGCGCAGGGACTCCGCGACCAGCAGCAGCGCCACGAGCCAGGCGACGAGGAAGCCGATCGAGTACAGGAAGCCGTCGTAGCCGTTGAGCGCGATGGCCCCGGCGATGCCGAGGAAGCTGGCGGCCGAGAGGTAGTCGCCGGCGATCGCGGTGCCGTTCTGCGGGCCGGTGAAGTTGCGGCCCGCGGCGTAGTAGTCGGCGGCGGTCTTGTTGCTGCGCGAGGCGCGCAGCACGATCACGAGGGTCACGGCCACGAAGGCCGCGAAGATCGCGATGTTGACCCACGGGTTGCCGATCTCGAGCGTCGGCGGCGCGGCGGTCAGCACCATCACGCACCCCCCTCGAGGCGGGCGCGCAGGCTCCCGGCCGTGGTGTCGAGGGTGCGGTCGGCCCAGCGGCGGTAGCCCATGGTGATCGCGAAGGTCGTGACGAACTGCCCGAGTCCGAGCAGCAGGCCGACGGTGATGTTGCCGACCACCCGGGTCGACATGAAGTCGGGCGCGAACGCGGCGAGCAGCACGTAGGTGGCGTACCAGAGCAGGAAGGCCGCGGTGGCGGGGAAGATCGTGCGGCGGAACACGCGGCGCAGGCCGGCGAACTCCTCGCTGGCGTGCACCTGCGCCACCGTGGGCGGTGACCCCTCCGTGTGCTGCGGACCGGCGATCGACATGCGGACCTCCTCGTCGCAGGCTCGCGCGGTCGGGCCCCGTCGCCCTCCGCCGCCTGCCGGAAGGATGCTAGAGGTCGGGACCGACGTCGCGTCGAGCCGCCCGGGGGACTGGCAGCCCGCGCTCAGGCCATGGCCGGGCGGCCGTCGTCCGGGCCGGCCGCGCACGCCCTGGCCAGCGCGTCCCGCCACTCCTCGCCCCGGGGCGCCGCGACGTCCACGGTGCGCTCCGTCCCGTCGGCAGCCCGCGCGACCACCGTCAGGTTCCCGGTGGCGACGTCGGGCCCGGACGCCGGCGGGCAGACCAGCACCCCGCTGAGGACCACGGGCAGGGCCGCCCCGGGCGGCACGCGCCCGTCCCGGCCGGCGCCGACGGCCTCCCGCTCGCCCGAGAGGTCGTCGCCGAGCAGCCGGCCGGCACCCCCGGCCCGCACCGAGCGCACCGTGACCGCCTCCGGGCCGTCGTTGCGCAGCTGCACCTCGACCGCGACGACGGTGTCGCCGTCGCTGCTCGCCGGCTGGCCGATGGCGAGCAGGGCGCCGTCGACGGCCACCAGCTGCACCTGCGACCGCCGAGCTCGCTCGACCTGCTGGGCCACCACCAGCGCGGCGACGACGACGAGCACGAGCAGCGCGGCGACCAGGCGCGAGCGCCTCCGGCGCCCTGGCGCCGGCCCCGACGGCGGGGGCGGCCCGCCCGCGACGGCGTCGAGGTCGGCCGCGTCGCCGGGCGCGGGCTCCGCCGTCACCGGTGCAGCGTAGGCGCCGCTCAGCCGAGGAACGGGCTCAGGCGGCAGGCCCTGGCCACCGCCTCGGTCCAGTCCTCGGTGGGCGGCGCGGTCACCGCCACGGTCCGCTCGGTGCCGTCCGCGGCGGCGGCCACGACGGTGAGGTCGCCGATGACGGGGTCGGGCTCGGCGGCGCCGGGGCACAGGAGCACCCCGCTGAGCACGATGCTGCGCACGTCCCCGGCCTGCAGCAGCGTGCCCTGCTCCAGCCCGCGAGCCACCCCGCCGCTGCCGCTGAGCTCGTCGTCCAGCTCCACGCCCGCCCCGGCGGCGCGCACCGAGCGCACCGTCACCTCGGCGGGCCCGTCGTTGCGCAGCTCGACGGCCACCGCCACCAGGGTGTTGTAGTCGGCGCTGGTCGGCTGGCGGACCACGAGGAGCTGGCCGCTGAGCGCGGTCAGCGCGACCTGGGACTGCCGCCCCGCCTCCACCCGCTGAGCCACGGCGATCCCGGCGACCACGAGCAGCGCGCACAGGCCGGCGACCAGCCGGGAGCGGCGCCCGCTGGCCGCTCGCCGCGGCGCAGGCGGCGCGGGCGGGACGTCGTCGAGGTCGAGGGCGTCGTCGGCCCCGTCGACCGCCGTGGGGTCCGACGTCACGCGCCGAAGAGTAGGCGCCGTCCACAGGCTGCCGTCCGTCCACAGGGCCGGACGGGGGACGCCGCGTCGTGCGCGCGCGGCGCCGAGGATGCCCGTCGTGGACGAGGAGCCGAGGGCGCTGCTGGTGACCGGGCGCGCCGAGACGGTGGAGGAGGTCTCCGCGCTGGCCAGCGCCGCCGGCGTCGCGGTGGGCGTCGTGCCGGACGCCGCCGCGGCGGGCCGGGCCTGGGGCTCGGCGGCGCTGGTGCTGGTGGGGGAGGACGCCGCGACCGG
>CADCUY010000439.1 GCA_902806005.1 uncultured Quadrisphaera sp.
CGGTGCGGGCCCGCCCCTCGAGCACGGCGACCACGGCGAGCGCGCTCCCGGCAGTCAGCGGGCCCGCGGCACCCGCGAGCAGCCGCGCGGCGGCGCCGGCGCGGTCCTTCCACCACCCGTCGGGGCGCGAGCCCACGACGTTGGCGACGTCGAGCACGACCACGGGGGGCAGCTCGCCCCGCGGGGCTCGGGCGGGCTGGTCCTCGGGCACGCGACAGGGTAGGACTGGGCCCATGGAGACGAGCGGCCGATGACCTCCCCCGCGGGCCACGAGGGCGGGCTGCCGCTCGACTCCCCCGACGAGTTCCCGGTCGACGACGGCGGCGCGCCCGGCGGCGAGGGCGCACCGTGGGCCGACGGCCCCGGGCACGGGCCGGCCGACGACCTGCCACCGCCGGACGAGGTGCCGCCGTCCCCGAGCTGAGGCGCCGGTGAGCCGCCTGGAGCTGCCCGAGGCCGAGCTGCGGTGGCGGTTCTCGCGCTCCTCGGGCCCCGGCGGGCAGTCGGTCAACACCGCCGACTCCCGCGTCGAGCTCAGCTGGGACCTGGCGGCCACCGCGGCGCTGACGCCGGTGCAGCGCGAGCGGGCGCTGGGGCGCCTGTCCTCCCGCCTGGTGGGCGGCGTCCTGACGGTGACCGCCTCGGAGCACCGCCAGCAGCTGCGCAACCGGGCCGCGGCGCGGATGCGGATGCTCGCCCTGGTCGAGGAGGCGGTGCGGGCGCCGCAGGCCTCGCGGCGCCCCACCCGGCCGAGCGCGGGCGCCCGGCGGCGGAGGGTGGAGGGGAAGCAGCGCCGGGCGGACACCAAGGCGCTGCGCCGCCGGCCCGACGCCCGCGGCGGGTGAGCCGGCTCAGAGCCCCCCGCGCAGCGCGGTGATCGGCTCGATCGCCGCCGCCTTCAGCGCCGGGTAGGTGCCGGCGACCAGCCCGATCACCCCGCCGAGCAGGGCCGAGCCGAACGCCGTGGGCAGGTCGAGCACCGGGGTCCACTGCTGCACGACCGAGACGACCACGACGACGACCACGCCCACCGACGCCCCGATGAGCCCGCCGAGCAGGCCGATGACCACCGACTCGACGACGAACTGGCCGGCGATCTGCCGCTTGGTCGCGCCGAGCGCCCGCCGCAGGCCGATCTCCCCGACGCGTTCCATCACCGACAGCAGCGTGACGTTGGCGATG
>CADCUY010000440.1 GCA_902806005.1 uncultured Quadrisphaera sp.
AGGGGTCGGCGGCGCCGCCGCCGCTGCCCCCGCCGAAGCCGCCACCGCCCTGCTGGCCACCGCCGCCACCGCCGCCGAAGCCGCCGCCCCCACCGCCGCTGCGCTGGGTGCGGTTGACCTTCGCGGTCGCGTACTTCAGGGACGGACCGACCTCTTCGGCCTGCAGCTCCATCACCGTGCGCTTCTCGCCCTCCTTGGTGTCGTAGGAGCGCGAGACGAGCCGGCCGGTCACCACCACCCGGGTGCCCTTGGCGAGGGACTCGGCCACGTTCTCGGCCGCCTCGCGCCAGATCGAGCAGCGCATGAACAGCGTCTCGGCGTCCTTCCACTCGTTCGACTGACGGTCGAACGTGCGGGGGGTCGAGGCGACGGTGAAGTTCGCCACGGCGGCCCCGGACGGCGTGAAGCGCAGCTCGGGGTCGCTCGTGAGGTTGCCGATCACGGTGATGGTGGTCTCGCCGGCCATGCGGTTCTCCTCAGGCGGTCGGGTGCGGCGGTCGGGGGGCGGGCGTCAGTGCGCGTCCGGGCGCATGAGCTTGGTGCGCAGCACGGACTCGTTGAGCCCCAGCTGGCGGTCGAGCTCCTGCGCGACGGCGGGCGTGGCGGTCAGGTCGACCACCGCGTAGATGCCCTCGGACTTCTTGTCGATGTCGTAGGCCAGGCGGCGACGGCCCCAGATGTCGACCTTGTCGACGGAGCCACCGCCCTGGCGGACGACGTTGAGGAACCTGTCGAGCGACGGGGCGACGGTGCGCTCCTCGAGGTCTGCGTCGAGGATGACCATGAGCTCGTAGTGACGCATGCGGTACCCACCTCCTCTGGTCTCAGCGGCCACGGTCTCTCCGTGGCAGGAGGGTCGAGCGTCCGGCCGGCGGTGACCACCCGGGCGACCCGCACTGACGGGGAGACCTGGTGCCGCGCGACCGCCGCTCAGACTACCGGCGCGGCCGGGGAGCGCCGACCGTCGTCCACAGCCCCCCGGGGCTGCTCCGGCGCCCGGGCGCCGGCGGCTGCGCCGGGACGGCCCCGCACGACGGCGACGGCCAGCCAGACGGCGGCGAGCAGGCGCAGCGAGAGCAGCAGCGCGTAGACCCACGGCTCCGCGCCGCGGCTGGGCACCTGCTGGCCGTAGATGTACAGCCACGTCGTCGTGGCCGCCGCCGCGTCGACCACCGCCCAG
>CADCUY010000441.1 GCA_902806005.1 uncultured Quadrisphaera sp.
GTAGCGCGCGAAGCCCACCGCCTCGACCTCCAGCAGATCGACGGGCGCGGAGCCACCACCCCTGGTATTGTCTTCGGTCACAAAGTATCTCGACATGTGGAGATGGTGCCGTGCCGGCAGCGCTGCCGCAAGACCCCTCGGGCCGCGTGACGGCCCTGACCCAGGAGCTCCTGCGCCGCACGGTGGCCCTCGCCGGCGAGCTCACCACCGCCAGCGGTCTGAACCCCTCCGACCTCGCCGCCCTGCGGGCCCTGGACGCCGCCGCCGGTGAGGGCATCGCGGTCAACACCCTCGGCGCCCAGCTGGGCCTGTCCTCCGGGGCGGTCACGGCTCTGGTCGACCGCCTCGAGGGCCACGAGCTGGTGCGGCGCACCCGCGACGCCCATGACCGGCGACGAGTCCTGGTCACCCTGGCCCCCCGGGCCCGCAGCTTCGGCGCCGAGCACCTGGCGCCGATCGCCCGCGCCGTGCGCAGCGCCGTCGCGGAGCTGGACGCGCGGGAGGTCGCCGTGGTGGAGCGCTTCCTCGCGCGCGTCCTCGACGACGACGGCGCCGCGCGGTCGGAGCGACCGCCGCAGGAGGGCTGACCGGGGCCCCGGCCGGGTCAGGGTGGCGGCGGGCCCAGGGTCGAGCGCGGCACCATCACCCGCAGCGCCCGCCCGGTGACCTCCACGCGGATCGGCGTGGTGCCGGAGACCTCGCCGTCGACGTCGACCCGCAGCGGCCGGTCGGTGGTGACGGTGAACTCGGTGCCGGTGAGCAGGCCCTTGCGGGCGATCGGCTGCCACGGGGTCAGGGCCTGGTGCGCCGCGGCCCGCACCGTGGAGGTCCGCGAGCCCGAGCCCAGCGGGTAGGCGACGAGCAGCCGGTCGTCGAGGCTGGCGTCGGAGGCGATGGCGCTGCCGGCGTGGACGCGCCCGTTGGCGATGTTCAGCTGGTGGGTGCGCACCTGCCACGTCGTCGACCCGCTGCGCAGCTGGGCCGTGAACGGGCGGTGGGTCGCCAGCGCGCCCGCGGCGGTGACGGCGTACGCCGCCCGCCCGGCGTGCCGCTTGAGCAGGTGCGGGGTGCGCCCGGCGACCGCCGAGGAGACCCCGATGCTGACGAGGTTGGCGAAGTAGTCGCCGTCCACCCGGCCGAGGTCGACCTGCGCCACCGCGCCGTCGACGACCACGTCCACCGCCGCGGCCAGCCGCAGCGGCAGGCGCAGGCTGCGGCCGAAGTTGTTCGTGGTGCCCAGCGGCAGGTACCCGAGCACCGTGTCGGTGTGGGCCAGGTGGTCGACCGCGCTGGCGACCGTGCCGTCGCCGCTGCCGATGACGAGCAGCGGGGGCCGGGCGGCGAGGATCGCCGGCAGCAGCACCGGCAGCTGGGCCGCGGGGTCGGTGACCAGGTGCTCGGCGGTGATGCTCAGGCCCCGCTGCTCGAGCAGCCGGCGGACCGCGCCGTGCAGGGCGGCGCCGCGGCGGGAGCGGACGTTGACGAGCAGCACCACCTCGCGGGCCCGCTCCACCCGCTCGCGGACCTCCCGCCCGGCGGGTCGCGCTCGCACGGCCACCGACCCTAGCCGCGCTGCGGCACCGGCCCCATCGCCTGCTCCCCGACGACGCGCAGGAGGGCGAGCCGGTCGACCTCGGGGCTGCCGGGCGCGGCGCTCAGCAGCACCAGCCGCTGGTCCCCCTCCGGCATGACCAGCACCTCGCAGTCCAGCTCCAGCAGCCCGTGCTGCGGGTGGACGAGCCGCTTGCGGTCGCCCCGCCGCACCGCGACCTCGTGCTCGCCCCAGATGCGGCGGAACTCGGCGCTGCGCCGCTGCAGCCCGCCGACCAGGGCGGCGACGTCGGGGTCGCCCGGGTGGCGGGCCGAGGCCGCGCGCAGGTCGGCCGCCCACACCCGCCCGGTCTGCCCGTGGTCGTCCTGCGGCACCCGCTCCCGCTCCGCGGGGTCGGTGAACCACCGCCAGACCAGGCTCTCCTCCCGCGTGGTGCCGCCCGGGGCGCGGCCGAGCAGCGAGACCGCCAGCGGGTTGGCCGCCAGCAGGTGCCCGAGGTCGGAGCAGACGAAGGCGCCGGCGTCGCCGACCGCGTCCAGCAGGTGCAGGACGGCGCGGCGCACGTGGGGGTGGCGGGCGCCGCGCACCGGGGGGTTCGTGCCGGCCAGCAGGTGCAGGTGGTCGCGCTCGTCGTCCGAGAGCCGCAGCGCCCGCGCCAGCGCCGCGAGCACCTGGTCGGAGGGCACCGACGAGCGCCCCTGCTCCAGGCGCACCACGTAGTCCACGGACAGGCCGGCCAGCTGCGCGACCTCCTCGCGCCGCAGGCCGCCGGTGCGCCGGCGCGGCCCGGTGGGCAGCCCCACCTCGGCGGGCGCGACCGCCTCCCGGCGGCGGCGCAGGAAGTCGGCCAGGGCCGGGCGGTCGAGCGAGCGGGTCACGCCGCCCATCGTGCTCCTGCGCGGCGCCGGCAGGCAGGGACGCGCGCTCCCAGCCTCCGCTCTCCTCTCCCGCCCGCCCGAGGAGCGGCGCAGCCTGGACCCATGACCACCACGAGCCCTCCCCCGGCCACCTCCGTCCACCCCCTCCCCCAGCGCCGGCTCGGCGCCACCGGACCCGTCGTCGCCTCCCCCGGCCTCGGGCTGATGAGCCTGAGCGGGGTGTACGGCAGCGCCGACCGCGACGAGGGCCTGGCCACGGTGCACGCCGCGCTCGACGCCGGGGTGACCCTGCTCGACACCGGCGACTTCTACGGCTCGGGCTCCAACGAGGAGCTGGTCCGCGACGCGCTGCGCGGCCGCCGCCGCGAGGACGTCGTCCTCTCGGTGAAGTACGGCGCCCTGCGCGACCCCGCCGGCGGCTTCGTCGGCTTCGACGCGCGCCCGGCGGCGACGAAGAACTTCCTCACCTACACCCTCCAGCGGCTCGGCACCGACCACGTCGACGTCTACCGCCCCGCCCGCCTCGACCCCGCGGTGCCGATCGAGGAGACGATGGGTGCGCTCGCCGAGCTGGTGGCCGCCGGCTGGGTGCGCCACGTGGGCCTGTCGGAGGTGGGCTCGGAGACCCTGCGCCGCGCGTCCGCCGTGCACCCGGTCGCCGACCTGCAGATCGAGTGGTCCCTGGCCTCGCGGGGCATCGAGGACGGGCTGCTCGCCACCTGCCGCGAGCTGGGCATCGGCGTCACCGCCTACGGCGCGCTCTCCCGCGGCCTGCTCAGCGGCCACTGGCGGCCGGAGCGCGTCGCGGCCGACGACTTCCGGTCCCACAGCCCGCGGTTCCAGGCCGGCAACGTCGAGCGCAACCTCGAGCTCGTGGAGGCGCTGCGCGAGGTGGCCGACGACCTCGGGGCCACCGTGGCGCAGCTGGCCGTGGCCTGGGTCGCGGCGCAGGGCGAGGACGTCGTGCCCGTGGTCGGCGCCCGGCGCCCGGCACAGCTGGCCGAGACCCTGCGGGCGGCCGAGCTGGTGCTGGACGACGCGACCCTGGCCCGGATCGAGCGGGCGTTCCCCCGCGGCGGCGCAGCGGGCGACCGGTACGACGCGGCGGGCGCCGCGGCCCTGGACAGCGAGCGGGGCTGAACCGCGGCGCCCGCCGCGGCCGGCCCGTAGCGTCCCGGGCGTGGCGGCGGACCCGAGGCGCGCCCGGGTCGGCGTCTCCGTGGTCTTCGCGGTGTGCGGCGCGGCGTTCGCCACCTGGGCCGCGCGCATCCCCGCCGTGCAGGAGCAGCTGGGCCTGAGCACCGGGCAGCTGGCGGTCGGCCTCTTCGGGCTGGCCGCCGGCTCGGTGGCCGCCCTGGTGGTCTCCGGCGCGCTGGTCACCGCGATGGGCAGCCGGGCGGCCGCGGCGCTCGGCGCGGTGGTGCTGTGCGCGGGGCTGCCGCTGGTGGCCCTCGCCCCCGCCCCGGGCTGGTTCGTCGCGGCCCTGGTCGTGCTCGGGGCGGGCAACAGCCTGCTCGACGTGGCGATGAACGCCCACGCCGCGCGCGTGGAGGCCGCGTACGACAGACCGGTCTTCGCCGGCTTCCACGCCTTCTGGAACATCGGCGGTCTCCTCGGCGCGGGGGCGGCCGCCCTGGCCGGGGCCCTGCGGGTGCCGGTGGCGGTGCACTTCTCCTCGGCCGCGGCGCTGCTGCTCGCCGCGGCCCTCGCGGCCGCCGCGGCGGCGTTCCTGCCCGGTCGCGACCCGGGCCAGGGCGGCCCGGCGTTCGCCCTGCCCAGCCGGGGCCTGCTGGTGCTGGGCGCCATCGCCTTCTGCGGCTTCCTCGCCGAGGGCACCGTCAACGACTGGAGCGCCGCCCACCTGACCGGCGTCACCGGCTCGACGGCGGCGTTCGCCTCGCTGGGGTACGTCGCCTTCTCGGCCGCGATGGTCGTGGTGCGACTGGTCGCCGACCGGCTCGTCGTCCGCGTCGGGGCCGTCGCCCTCACCCGGGCCTCGGCGCTGGTGGCGCTGGCCGGGTTCGCCCTGCTCGTGCTGCTCCCGCAGCCGGGCGTGGCGCTGGCGGCGTTCGCCCTCGTCGGCCTGGGGGTGGCGGCCGTCGTGCCCCTGGCGTGGAGCAGCGCGAGCCGCCGCGAGCCCGCCGCGCCCGGCCGGGCCGTGGCCGCCGTCGCCACGTGCGGCTACCTCGGCTTCCTGGCCGGGCCCGTCCTCGTCGGTGCGCTGGCGGAGGTGGTCGGGCTCCGGTGGGCCGTGGGCGCGGCGGGGCTGCTCCTGGCCGCCGTGGTCGTCCTGGCGCCGGCGGTGCGCGTGCCGGCGTCCCCGCGGCCGGCGGCGTCCCGGCCGTAGCGGACCCGGCGCGGCGCGCGGCGGACGCGGGCGTCAGCGCTCGGGCTGCTCCGCGAAGGTCCGCTGGGCGTCGCGGTACCACGCGAGCGCCTTCCCCGGTCGGCGCCAGCGGCCCTTCATGGCGTCGCGAGCCGCCTGGTGGGTGGCGTCCCCGGCCCTCACGGCGTCCCTGAGGTGGCGGTCCTGGGCCTTGATGACCTCGTCCGCAGTCGCGCCGCGGTGCTCGAGGTCGCAGGGTCCGTCCAGCTGGCGGCAGGTCATGGTCTTCACGGTGGGTCCTCCGTCGCGGTGGTGGGTGGTCACGACGTCGACGGCCGGGACG
>CADCUY010000442.1 GCA_902806005.1 uncultured Quadrisphaera sp.
ACGACCACGCCGACCACGCCGAGGCGGTGGGGGCGCTGCCCGGGGCGGCCGGCGCGGCGGGAGCCGTCCCCGTGGTGGCCGCCCGCCTGCCCGGGGCGGTGCCGCGGGCGGAGGCCATGCCGTTCGCCGTCGTCCCCACGCCGGGCCACGCCCCGGACCACCTCGCGTTCCGCACCCCGGGCGGCGTGCTGTTCTCGGGGGACGCCGTGCTCGGCGAGGGCTCGGTCTTCGTGTGGCCGGATCCCGGCGCCCTCGCCGGGTACCTGGCGGCGCTCGAGGGGCTGCTGGCCGATCCCCCCGAGCTCATCTGCCCGGGACACGGCCCGGTCGTCGAGCGCCCCGCGGCGAAGCTGCGCGAGTACCTCGAGCACCGGCGGGCCCGCGAGGCGGCGCTCGTGGCTGCGCTCGAGGCGGGCGCGCGGACCGTCGACGCCCTCCTCGACGCCGTCTGGGCCGACGTCCCGGACGTCCTGCGCCCGGCCGCGGCCGTGACGCTCGCGGCGCACATGGACAAGCTCGCGGGGGAGGGCCGTCTGCCCGCGGACGCCGAGCGGCCGTCGCCCGGGATCATCACAGCCCCTTGACCTGCGCTTCAGGCGGCGGCCCGATGATCCCGCCCATGCACGCCACCCCCGTCGAGCCCGTGCCCGTCACCGACGCCACCCAGCCCGTCGAAGCGGGGGTCGCGCAGGTCACCCAGGCGCCCGTGCAGGCCACCACGTCCCTGCCCGTGCTCGATCATGCGGTCCGTGCGCGGGCGCTGCACGTCCCCCGCCTGGCGCCGGGCGCCTACCTCGCCATCGAGGACGGCGGCGACATCTCCGTCATCCCGCTCGAGGGGGACATCGTGCGGCTCGGCCGTGCCTTCTCGGCCGACCTGCGCCTGGAGAACCCGACGGTCTCCCGCCGCCACGCGATCCTCGCCCGGGAGAACGGCACGTGGGTCCTGCTCGACGACCGGTCGGCCAACGGGAGCTGGGTGGACGGCGAGCGGGTCACCCGCGCGGTGCTGCGCGACGGCGCCCGGGTCCGGCTGGGGACCGTGGCCATGTCGTTCCTGCTCGTGGAGGCCGCGGCCGCCTGAGGGGCCGGCCCCGAAGGGGCGGCTCAGCGCGCGGCGCCCGCCGCCCGGCCCTCGGCCAGGCGGGCGCGGGCGAGCTCCATCGCCGCCTGCAGGG